>JBDKEX010000122.1:0-4798 GCA_039798985.1 Pseudomonadota bacterium
GCAGTTTTCGGTGCCGGCCGCATCGGTCGCATCCACGCCACCAACCTCGCCTCTTTGTCCGGCGTCAAGCTCAAGTACGTTTGCGACGCTGTGCCTGCCGCTGCTTCGGATTTGGCGCACACCCTGGGCGCCGAGGTGTCCACCATCGACGCGGTGTTTGCCGACAAAGGCATCGACGCCGTGGCCATTTGTTCGCCCACTACCACCCACAGCGACCTGATTGCTCGCGCCGCTGCCGCGGGCAAGCACATCTTTTGCGAAAAGCCGGTGGACCTGTCGGTGCCCCGCGCTGAAGCCGTGGCCAAGACCGTGGCCGAAGCCGGCGTGGGCTGCATGATCGGTTTCCAGCGCCGCTTTGACCCCACCTTCAACGAAGCCCGCCGCCGCATGGACGCCGGCGAAATTGGCAATCCGGAAATGCTGATCGTCACCAGCCGCGACCCCGGTGCGCCCCCGGTCGACTACATCAAGGCATCGGGCGGTATTTTCCGCGACATGCTGATCCACGACCTGGACGTGTTCCGCTGGATTTTGTGTGCCGATGGCGACGAAGCCGCCTGGTTGAGCGCCACCGCGTCGGTGTTGACCGACCCCGCCGTGGGCGAAGCCGGCGACTGGGACAGCACCGCGGTGAGCATTCGCACCCAGAAGGGCCGCCTGTGCCAGATCAACACCTCCCGCCGCGCCGCCTACGGCTACGACCAGCGCTTTGAAGTGCTGGGCTCCAAAGGCATGTTGCAGTGTGGCAACCACACCCCCAGCGAGGTGGTGCAGTGGGACGCCAGCGGCGTCAAGGCCGACAAACCCGAGGCGTTCTTCTTGCAGCGCTACGCAGCCGCCTACCGCCTGGAAATCCAACACTTCTTCGAGTGCCTGCAATCGGGCCAGGCGTTCAAGACCACGGTGCAAGACGGTGTGATGGCCCAGAAACTCGCCGACGCAGCCACCGAAAGCGCCAAGAGCGGCCAGCCGGTGCTGTTCTGATCCCTGGCTGGGTGCCGCGTTGAGCGGCGCCTTTCAGGTTTGCCGCCGCCAGGCCAGCTGGGCGAGGTGTTCGTTGAGTTGTGCAGGCGTCCAGCCTTCCCGCAGCGCTTGGCGCACCACGGCCTGAGGGCTGGCCGGGGCCAGGCCGCCCAGGGGCGGGTCGCGGTCCAAGTTGGTGGGAAAGGCGTAGCCCTCGGCGGTGGCGTCTATGGCCCGGTGGGCGGCTGCTTCGTTCAGGGTACCCTCCGACAACAAAGCCTGCAGGTGCGGGTACACCGCTTCGGTCATGGCTTGGCGGTTCACCGATTCCATGGCCCGACCAAACGCCGAGGACACTTGCAACAAGTTGGCCATGCGCTGGATGTTGGCCGATCGGTTGTGGCCCGCTGCGTGGATCAGCGCGGGGTTGAAAAACACCGCATCGCCTTTGAGCAAAGGCAGTTGCACACGGTGCTGTGCAAAGTAGTCGCTCACGTCTTGCCGGTCAGCCACCAGGTAGCCATGGGCCCACTTTTGGCTGTGGGGCAGGTACAGGGTGGGCCCGCTCTCCAGCGGCATGTCCACGTGCGCCACAGCGCCTTGCAGCGTGAGCGTGGGCGATGTCAGGTGCACATGGCGCGGGTACGCCTGGGCTTGTTCTGGGGTGCAAAAACCAAGGTGGTAGTCCCGGTGGGGCTGCTGTGCCATGCCGCCTGGCCGCACATTGTTCACCTGCGACGTGACTTGGTAGCCCGGGCCCAGCCAGGCGCGGCAAGCCATGGCCGCCATGTCGTTCGCATAGTAGCGCGCAAACAGCGCCGGGTCGTCCAGGCAGAGTTTTTCCAGGGCATTCCACACCCGGTCGTTGGCGCCGGCTTGCGCAAAATGGTCGCCGCCCGATTGCGTGCTTTTCTCCCGCTCGATGATGGTTTCAAAACGCCGGGTCACCGCATCCACCAGAGCGTCGTCGTCGTGAGCATGTTGCAGCACCACAATGCCGGGGCCGTCTTGCCACACCCAGACCCATTCGGCCATCAAAGCTTGTGCGCTTGCAGGGGCCTGGGCCAAACGGTTGCGCAGTTCACGGCAGTCGTAAATCGGCACCTGCTGTTCAACCCGGTCGGCCCATGGCATCCATTCGGGGGGCGTGGTGGTGGCGCACAGCGTTTTCAACTCGCTTAATTGGGCGTCGTGGCGGTTGAGCCAGGTGCTTGCGTTGGGTGGATTCATGTGGTGCTTTTGGGGGAGTGTTTGGCTGCAGTTTAGGCAGCGCCGCCCAAAACGGGTTGCGTCAAACACCTCAAGAACACCTCAAAAACCGGCACAATGGGCGCTTGACTTTAGGGGCAATGGGCCATGGTGCAGGCGTTCTCGTTGAAGGAAATTGCGTTGCAAGCGGGGGTGAGCCTGGCCACGGTGGACCGTGTGCTGCACCAACGCGAGCACGTGCGCACCGCCACCCGGGTGAGGGTGGAGCAAGCCTTGGTGGAGCTGGAGCGTCAGCGCCAGCAAGTCGGTCGTCAGGGGCGGCGTTTGCTGATCGACGTGGTCATGGAAACGCCGGAGCGCTTTTCGCGTTTGGCGCTGTCGGCCTTGGCCCGCGTGTTCGAGCGGGTGCAGCCGGTGGCGCTGCGCGCGCGCGATCACGTGGCCGAGACTTGGCCGCTGGCGTCCCTGATCGAGCGTTTGGACGCCATAGCGCGCCGAGGCAGCCACGGCGTGCTGCTCAAGGCCCCCCATGTGCCTGAAGTGGTGGCTGCGGTGCAGCGTTTGCATGCGCGCGGCATACCGGTGGTGACGCTGGCCACCGACCTTGAAACCGCCCCCCGCCTGGCCTATGTGGGCATGGACAACACCTGTGCTGGCCAAACCGCCGCTTACCTGATGGCGCAATGGCTGGGGCCCGAAGCGGTGGAGGTGCTGGTGTCCAGCAGCGGTTCGCATTTTTTGGGCGAGGGGCAGCGGGTGCGTGCATTTTCTGACACATTGGGCCTGCTACGGCCCGATTGCACGGTGCATGTGCAGCACGACGGCAAAGGCCTGTTCGACTCCACCCTGGCCGCTGCCACCCGCTTGTTGCAGCAGCGCCCCTTGCTTGCAGCCGTCTATTCGGTGGGTGGCGCCAACGCGGCGGTGGTAAGGGCGTTTGCCCAAAGCGGCCGGGTTTGCCGGGTGTTCATCGGACACGACCTGGACGATGACAACCGCCACCTGCTGCACCAAGGGCAGCTGCAGGCGGTGTTGCACCACGACCTGGAGCACGACCTGCACGAGGCTTGCTTGTGCTTCATGAACGCTCAGGGCATACCCACCCCGGTGCTGAAACCCATGCTGTCGCGCCCCGAGGTGATCACACCTTACAACGTGCCTTGATGGGTCTGTTCGGCTCTAAATTTTGAGGTGTTTTTGAGGTGTTGAGCGGCCAATGCCCCAGGTGCTTGGCGCTACAGTTTCTGCGTCCACCCGCACCGGGCCAGCGGCCTGCCTTCGCCTCAACATTGGAGACCTTTTATGACCACCCCCCCCGCCAAACCCGTGTTGCGCGTTGGCATTGCCGGCCTGGGCCGACTGGGCAAGCGCCACGCCGAACAACTGGCCCGCAACACCTCTGGCGCCCAGTTGGTAGCCGCCTGCAGCCCCGTGCGCGCCGAACTGGAATGGGCCCGCGCCGAACTTGGCGTGAACACACTCTACGAAGACTTTGACGCTTTCGTCAACGACCCGGCACTGGATGCGGTGGTGCTGGTCACTCCAACCACCTTGCACGCAGACCAAACCAGCGCTGCCTTGCGTGCAGGCAAGCACGTGTTTGTGGAAAAACCCCTGTCGCTGGACGTGGCCACCTGCGAAGCGGTGGAGGCCGTGGCGGCCCAGCACCCGGGCTTGGTGGCCATGGTCGGCTTTGTGCGCCGTTTCGACCCCAGCTACGCCGAGGCCAAGGCGGCCATTGACAACGGCGACTTGGGCAAACCCTTTTTGGTGCGCTCGCAAACCTGCGATCAAAACGACCCCGATGGGTTTTTCGTGAAATTCGCCCCCACTTCGGGCGGTATTTTCATGGACTGCAGCGTGCACGACATTGACCTCGCGCGCTGGATGCTGGGCAACCCCAAGGCCACCCGCGTGTTCGCCAGCGGCACCATCGCTTTGCACCCCGGTTTGGCCGATTGCCAGGACGTGGACAACGGCCTGGCCATTGTGGAATTTGACGGCGGGCAACGCGCGGTGTTCTACGCCAGCCGCACCCTGCCCCATGGCCACGAAACCACCACCGAAGTCATTGGCACCGCCGGCACGGTGCAGGTGGGCATGGGCGCTCACCTGAGCCGTGTGCAATACCGCGATGCCCGTGGGGTGGGCCACCGCGCATTGCCCGACTTTTTTGCCCGTTTTGGCGAAGCCTTCCGTTTGGAAATGGAAGCGTTTGTGGCGGCGTGCAGGGGCGACATCAAGTCGCCGCTGACCCTGTCTGACGCGACCGAAGCCACGCGGATTGGGCAGGCCATCACGCAGTCGCTGCGCAGCGGATTGCCTGTTACGCTGTAGGGCATGACGCCCCCCGTTTTTGACAGCCGCAGCTTCCTCACACAGCACATCGATACCACCTTGCGTTTTTACGAACGCCAGGGGTTCGACCCCGACGGGGGGTTTTTCCATTACTACCGCGACGACGGCTCCATTTACAACCGCGGCCACCGCCACCTGGTGAGCGCAACGCGGCTGGTGTTCAACTGGGCCATGGCGCACCGGCACACCGGGCGTGCACCCTACCTTGACTGGGCACGCCACGCCCTGCAGCACCTGGAAGCCTTCCGCTTGCCCAGCGGCTTGTATG
>JBDKEX010000123.1:0-4316 GCA_039798985.1 Pseudomonadota bacterium
AGCAACAGGACAGGTTGTTCAAGGCGTTTTCTCAAGCCGATGTTTCCACCACACGCATGTTTGGCGGCACCGGTTTGGGGCTGGCCATCTCCAAACGGCTGGCCGAAATGATGAACGGCACAGTGGGAGTGAGCAGCACCACGGGGCAAGGCAGCACTTTCTGGTTGGAAGTGCCCTTGAGCGTTACCGAGCACAAGGGCTTTGCACACCAGCACGCCTTGCTGCCTGGCACACGCGTGCTGGTGGTGGACGACGTTGACGATGCCCGCGAGTCGATGGCCGATACACTTTCGTCCATGAAAGCCCGCGCCGACAGTGCAGAAAGCGGCGCCGAAGCGCTGCAACGCATTGCAAGTGCCGACCAAACCGGCGACCCTTACCGCGTGGTGCTGGTGGACTGGGCCATGCCGGGCATGGATGGCATGGAAACCGGCAGGCAAATTCAAGCCCTGGCCCTGCAAGACCCGCCGCTTGCCATTTTGGTCAGCGCGGTGCGCGACGTGCCCCACCACACACTGCACGAAGGTGGATTCACCGCATTTCTGGCCAAACCCGTGACACCAGGAACCGTTCTGGCCGCCTTGGGCGACGCCATGGGGCAAGGCGCCCACCCCGGCGCGTCAGAAACCGATCAGGTTGAATCCAACATGCGCCACTACGCCGGGCACCGTGTGCTGCTGGCTGAAGACAACGCCTTGAACCAAGAAGTCGCTATCGATTTGCTGCAACACGTGGGCCTGCTGGCGGACTTGGCCGCCGATGGTGAAGAAGCCGTGTCCAAAGCCAGTGAAAACGCCTACGACCTGATTCTGATGGACTTGCAAATGCCCAAAATGGACGGGCTTGAGGCCACACGCCGGATACGTCGAATGAGCTTGCATGCGATGACGCCGATCATTGCCATGACCGCCAACGCCTTCGAAGAGGACCGCCAAAGCTGTTTGGATGCAGGCATGAACGACCACATTCCCAAACCGGTGGACCCCAATGAGCTTTACCGAACCATGCTGCGCTGGCTGAAGCAAAGCATGCCAGCGGCACCGGGTCACGCCCCAAACGGTCATGCTGCACCTCCAGAAAAAGCAACCGGCTCCGCAAGCGATGCTGAGCTTTTGCACCTTCTGGGCTCTGTTGCAGGCTTGAACCTGCAGGCCGGCTTGCGCAGCGTGCGTGGCCAAGCCCAAAAGCTGCAAACGCTGCTGCAGCGCTTTGCGCAAGAGCATGCCCATGACGTTGAGGAAACGCGCGCCGCCCGCGACGCGGCAGAACCCCACTGGGCAGAAGCCGTGCGTTGCATGCACACCCTCAAGGGCTTGGCCGGCACGCTCGGCCTGCAGGCCTTACAACAATCGGCCGCCCATGCTGAAGCAGCCCTCAAGGCGCCCGACGCCACCTTGGCCCAGCAAGACGCCATGTTGGACGATCTGGCCACCCAATTGGCACTTGTGGTCAACAGCATCCGCAAGCACCTGCCCCCCCCCACATCAGGCGTCATCGAAACAACCCTGCCCAACGGCACCGCCCCAAGTGCTGAACTGCTTGAACGCCTGAAGGTGTGGCGCGGTCTGTTGGCCGCTGACGACCTGCAAGCCGCCGACCTGTACCCCCAACTGCGCGGCGACTTGGCCCAGCATTGGCCTGCAAATGCCATCCGCCGCATGGACCAGGCAATAGAGGACTACGCCCTGCCGGACGCCTTGGCGCAGCTCGATGAATGGTTGCGAACCCTTGACCTTGCGGTGGCGTAGACCGAACGGCACCGGTGTGTTGGTTTGGCCGGTTTTTGTCCCTGTTTTGACTGCGGGGCATCTCCAGCCTCCGTAATATGCGCAGATGTACCAAGTCCAACATGCTTCGCGCAGTGAATTTCCAGTCCTTCGCCACCAGCGCTACCACCTGCGCCGTTGGGGGGCGCCCAACGCCCAGACAGCGCCTTGGCTGCTGCTGCACGGTTGGATGGACGTGTCCGCCTCCTGGCAATTTGTGGTGGACGCCCTGGCCCAGAACCACGACATCTATGCGCCGGACTGGCGAGGTTTTGGCCTCACCCGCCCAGTACATGCCGCCAACGAGGGGGCCAACGGCTGGGGCGACGTGGACCACTACGCCTTTGTCGATTACCTGGGCGACCTGGACTTTTTGATTGACCACATCAACGCCCAGCTGGGGCGCGACGCCGATGCCCCCGTGAACCTGGTGGGCCACAGCATGGGCGGCAACGTGGTCATGATGTACGCGGGCATACGCCCACAGCGGGTGTGCAAGGTGGTGAACCTGGAGGGTTTTGGCTTGCCCGCCAGCCGCGCTGCCCAAGCCCCAGGCCGCTACGCCAAGTGGATGGACCAGCTCAAAGCCCGGCAGCAGGGCGAAAATATGCTCAAGCCTTACGACGATCTGGCCGGTGTGGCCCGGCGCTTGATGCGAACCAACCCCCGTTTGCCACAGCCCAAGGCCGACTGGCTGGCGCACCACTGGGCCGCGCTGGACGCACAAGGCCGGTGGCAAGTGCAAGGCGACCCTGCCCACAAAATCACCAGCGCGCAGCTTTACCGATGGGACGAAGTGCAAGAAACCTTCAAACGCATCACCGCCCCGGTGCTCGCCGTGGAAGCCGATACCAACAGCCTGGCCCAGTGGTTCACCCAAGGCGAACACACGCTGGAGCAGTACCACCAGCGCTTGCAGGCGGTGCCCAACGCCCAAGTGGCGGTGGTGGCCGACGCCGGGCACATGCTGCACCACGACCAACCCCACGCGGTGGCCCAGCTGATTGAAGACTTCTTGGCCTAAAACCCCGCTGGCATGAGAAAATTGCGGGTTTTACAGAACACCCGCAAAAAAATCATGGAAGCCGAACGCCTCAACACCCTGTCCAACCGCCTGGCCGACCTCAGCTCCCGCGTGGTTGAGCTACGGAGGTATCTTTGACTACGATGCCAAAGCCCTGAAGCTCAGCGAAGTTACCAGCGCACTCGAAGACCCCACCGTTTGGGACAACCCAAAACGTGCCCAAGAACTGGGCAAAGAGAAAAAATCGCTAGAAGACGTGGTGCTGGTGCTCGACCGCCTGAGCACCGAACTGGCCGACAACGCCGAATTGTTTGAAATGTCGCGAGATGAGGACGACGAAGCCGGTGTGGCCACCATCGAGGGCGAAGCCGACCACCTGGCTGCGGACGTGGAAAAGCTCGAATTCCGCCGCATGTTCAACAACCCCGCCGACCCGTTGAACTGCTTCCTCGATATTCAAGCCGGTGCGGGTGGCACCGAAGCCTGCGACTGGGCCAGCATGCTGCTGCGCCAATACACCCGCTACGCCGAACGCAAAGGCTTCAAACCCACGGTAGAAGACCTGACCGACGGCGACACAGCCGGCATCAAGAGCGCCACCATCAAAATTGAAGGCGAATACGCCTTTGGCCTGCTGCGCACCGAAACCGGCGTGCACCGTTTGGTGCGCAAGTCGCCTTTCGACAGTTCGGGCGGCCGCCACACCTCGTTCGCATCGGTGTTCGTCTACCCCGAGATCGACGATTCGATCGAAATCAACATCAACCCCTCAGACGTGCGCACCGACACCTTCCGCGCCAGCGGCGCCGGCGGCCAGCATATCAACAAAACCGATTCAGCGGTGCGTCTGACCCACATTCCCACCGGCATTGTGGTGCAGTGCCAGGACGGCCGCAGCCAGCACAGCAACCGCGACGTGGCTTGGCAACGCCTGCGCAGCCGCCTTTACGACTACGAAATGCGCAAGCGCATGGAAGAGCAGCAAAAGCTCGAAGACACCAAAACCGACGTGGGCTGGGGCCACCAGATCCGCAGCTACGTGCTGGACAACAGCCGCATCAAAGACCTTCGCACCAACGTCGAGATTTCCGCCACCCAGAAAGTGCTGGACGGCGACCTGGACCCCTTCATCGAAGCCAGCCTGAAGCAAGGCGTTTGACGCCTCGGCTTTTCGTTGGCACTGTTGACCCCTACCCTGGATCCCAGAAGCTATGACCTCCCTGCGTGAAGGCCCCACCACCGTGGTGAAGCGCCAAGACTACACCGCCCCCGCTTTCTGGGTGGACACGGTCGACTTGACCTTTGACCTAGACCCCGCCAAAACCCGCGTGCTCAACAAAATGCGCCTGCGCCGCAACCCCGGCGTGGCAGCGCAACCTCTGCGCCTGGACGGCGAAGACCTGATCCTGGCACGCGTCATGGTCAATGGCGCAGGCACCAGTTTCAAAATGGACGGGGGCCAGCTGGTGCTGGAAAACCTGCCCGTTGACAACGAACCCTTTGAACTGGAAATTTTTACCACCTGC
>JBDKEX010000124.1:0-9966 GCA_039798985.1 Pseudomonadota bacterium
GTGCCCATAGACAAAACCATGGCAGCGTAGGTCGCCATCTTGCCATCACGCTCAAACCACCACAAACCCAACAAGGCAACACCCAGGCCCACAGCCCACAGCACGGCAAACTGGCGCAAGACATTGATTGAACGGCCGCCCGCTGAAAACCGGGCGAGCAGCACCAACACCAACGCCACCCAGGCAGCTGGGGCAGCGAAATTGACTGCGTGAAACAAAGCACCAAACCAGGTCACTTGCATAAGCGGCCGATTTTATAATCGACCATCTATGGCAGTCTGGGCGCTCGGCATCAACCACCAAACCGCACCGCTCGATTTACGCGGGCGGTTTGCGTTCGCACTCGACCAGCTGCCCCCCACCTTGCAAACGTTCCGCAGCTCGCTGGGGCAACCACCAGAAGCCACCCTGCTGTCCACTTGCAACCGGACCGAGATTTACTGCGCTGCCGACGAACTGGCCCTGGAGCCCACCGTGGACTGGCTGGCCCACACCGGTGGCGTGAGCAAGCAAGAACTGCTGGACCACGCCTATGTGTTGCGCGAAGGCGAAGCGGCGCGGCACGCGTTTCGGGTGGCAAGCGGGCTGGACAGCATGGTGCTGGGTGAAGCGCAAATTCTGGGCCAACTCAAAGACGCCGTGCGTGTGGCCGACGAAGCTGGCGCCCTCGGAGCCACCCTCCACCAGCTGTTTCAGCGAAGCTTCGCGGTGGCCAAGCAGGTGCGCAGCAACACCAGCATCGGCGCCCACTCCATCAGCATGGCCGCGGCTGCCGTGCGGCTGGCCGGGCAGCTGTTTGAGGATTTGAAGGACATCAAGGTTCTGTTTGTGGGTGCCGGTGAAATGATTGACCTGGCCGCGACCCACTTTGCGGCCAAAACCCCAAAAGGCATGGCAATTGCCAACCGCACCCTGGAACGCGGTGAAAAGCTGGCCGCCCGCTTTGGCGCTGAGGTGATGCGCCTGTCGGACCTGCCCGATCGCTTGCACGAATTCGATGCCGTGGTGAGCTGCACCGCCAGCACTTTGCCCCTGATTGGGCTGGGCGCGGTGGAACGCGCCCTTAAAAAACGCCGGCACCGCCCAATGTTCATGGTCGATCTGGCTGTACCGCGCGACATTGAGGTCGAGGTCAAAGCGCTCAACGACGTGTACCTTTATACCGTGGACGATTTGGCCGCCGTGGTGCAAACCGGCAAAGACCACCGGCAAGCCGCTGTGGCCCAAGCCGAAGCGATCATAGACGCGGGCGTGCAAAGCTTTATGCACTGGATGGACCAACGTGACCCCCATGCCGGTGTGGTCGGGCTGATCCAGGACTTGAACGCCCAAGCCGACCACTGGCGTGCCACCGAAGTTGCGCGCGCCAAAAAGCTGCTCGCCAAAGGCCAGGACATGGACGCCGTGCTGGACGCCTTGGCCCGGGGCCTCACCCAAAAAATGTTGCACGGCGCGCTGGCAGAACTGCACGCTGGTGATGACCACGCGCGTCAAGCCACCGCCGAAACCGTGGCACGCCTGTTTTTGCGGGGCTCCACCCGCTCATGAAACCTTTTATCCGCGAAACGCTGGAGCGGCAGCGCCTGCGCCTGCACGAACTCGATGCCCTTCTGAGCGCCCCCGACGCCACCAACGACATGGAGCGCTTTCGCAAACTCACCCGCGAGCATGCCGACGCCGATGCGGTGGTGCAGCCCTACCTGCGCTACCTGCAGCGCGAGAGCGATTTCGCTGAGGCCCAAACCATGGAGCAGGAGGACGATGCCGACCTGGCGACCATGGCGCGCGAAGAGGTTGCCGCAGCAGAATCCGACTTGGCGGCCTTGGACACCGAACTCCAGACGCTGTTGTTGCCCAAAGACCCCGACGACGAGCGCCACGCGTTTTTGGAAATTCGGGCAGGCACCGGCGGCGACGAGGCCGCCTTGTTTGCTGGCGACCTGGCCCGCATGTACACCCGCTACGCCGAACGGCAGGGCTGGCGGGTGGAAACCATCAGCGAATCGCCCAGCGAATTGGGGGGGTACAAAGAGGTGGTGTTGCGCATGGCGGGCCACCGGGCCTACGGCAAATTGCGTTTTGAATCTGGCGGCCACCGGGTGCAACGCGTGCCCACCACCGAAAGCCAGGGCCGCATTCACACCAGCGCCTGCACCGTGGCGGTGATGCCCGAACCCGATGAGGCGCAGGCCATCACGCTCAACCCCGCCGACCTGCGCATTGACACCTTCCGCGCGAGCGGGGCGGGTGGGCAGCACATCAACAAAACCGATTCCGCAGTGCGGGTGGTGCACTTGCCCACGGGCATCGTGGCCGAATGCCAAGACGGTCGCAGCCAGCACAGCAACAAAGCCAAAGCCTTGCAGGTGCTGCAGGCGCGCATCCAAGAAAAGGAACGCAGCGAACGCGCCGCCAAAGAGGCCGCCGAACGCAAAGGCCTGGTTGGCAGCGGCGACCGCAGCGACCGCATTCGCACCTACAACTTTCCGCAGGGCCGGCTCACAGACCACCGCATGAACTTGACGATCTACAAGCTGTTGCAAGTGATGGAAGGCGACCTGGAAGAGGTGATTCACGCCCTGCAGGTGGCGCGGGGTGCGGAGTTAATGGCGGACTTGGAGAGCGAAGCCAGCGACGCCCTGCGCGGGGCCTTGGCGTGACCCCAAGCACCGCCGAATCGAGCCCGGTTCAACTGCGCGACCTGTTGCGCGAAGGCCAGACCCTGGGCCTGGAACGCTTGGACGCTCAAATGCTGCTGTTGCATGCGATGGGCCGCAACCCGCACGACCGGGCTTGGCTGGTGGCCCACGACACCGACACGCCCAACCCAACCGCCACAACGCTGATTCAACAGCTTTACCAACGGCGGGCCACGGGCGAACCGGTGGCCTACTTGCTCGGGCAACGCGAGTTCCATGGGTTGACCTTGCGGGTGGATGCCAGGGTGCTAGACCCCCGCCCCGACACCGAAACCCTGGTGGACTGGGCCTTGGACTGCTTGCAAAACCGCGCTGCACCGCTGGCGCTTGACCTGGGCACCGGCAGTGGCGCCATCGCCTTGGCCTTGCAACACAAAAGGCCCGACGCACGCATTTGGGCCTTGGACGCCAGCCCCGACGCCTTGGCCGTGGCGCAACACAACGCAACAACACTCAAACTGCCGGTCCGGTTCTTACGCGGCCATTGGCTGAGCAACTGGGCGGACCCAGCCCCCCAGCGTTTTGACCTGATCGCCAGCAACCCGCCCTATATCAGTGAGACAGACCCCCATTTGGCGGCCCTTACCCACGAACCGCGGCAAGCGCTGGTCAGCGGCCCCGACGGCTTGGCAGACATACGCCTGATCGTGGCACAAGCCCCGCACCATTTGCAAAGCGGGGGGTGGTTGCTGCTGGAACACGGTTTTGAGCAAGCCCAGGCCGTGGCTGCCTTGCTGCAGCAACAGGGGTTTGCGCAAATCAGCCACCGCGCTGACTTGGCCGGGCACCTGCGTTGCACCGGCGGCCGCTGGACGCCGCCACCGGCGTAAAGCCCGAGCAGGCTCAATTGTGGTGCGCATTTGCCGATAAAGAAGGTCAACACCCCCTTCAAAGGCTCCCCACAAGGACCCCAACATGAAGCGCCTATTGCTTGCATTTGCCTTAATCACCACCTTGGCCGGGTGTTCATCGCTTCCTTCTGTGGGTTGGCTCGGCGGTTCGTCCAAGGCCGCCACACCGGCGCCACCGCCACCGCGCCAGGCAACTGCTGGCAAAGCCGCCCCTTGCGTGGGCATGGGCGTGGGCAGCGACTGCCCGGCCCCAACCGCCAAAGAACCCCAACAGACCGCGGGTTTTAACACCGTGATTGCCGAACTCGCCGTGCAACTGGAGTCGCACAACGGGCGCAAACAAGCCAACGCCACCTACCTGATCGGCAGCTTTACCCACCTGAACAACCTCGCCGAAACCTCGCCCTTAGGGAGGTTGATTGGGGAAAGCCTGATCCACGAATTGCAGGTGCGTGGTTGGCGTATTTTTGAACCGCGCTTGATGCAAAATTTCATGATCAACCGCGACGGCGAATTCGTTTTAAGTCGCGATGTCAAAAACCTGAAAGACCAATTCGGCGTCACCGCCGTGGTCACTGGGACTTTCATGCTGGCGCAGGACCAAGTGTGGATCAACGCCCGCGTCATCGACAGCCAAAGCGGCTTGGTGCTGTCCACAGGGCAGGCAAAAGTGCCCGCCAGCTGGGTGGAAGACCAATTGGCATCGACCGCCAAAGTCGCAACGGCCAACAGCGACACGACCCCGAGTTTCAGAATCGTAGGGGACCGCCCATGACCGCTCGGTCCCGGGCCGCACGCGCCAGCCGCACCGGGTGGGCATTGCTGGCCGCTGCCGGACTTGCGGGCTGCGCCAGTGCGCCCGATCAGCCGTGCAGCTTCAAACAGCTGCCCAATTTGGTGGGATTGACCGACTTTGAACCGATTTTTCGCACCGCTGCGGCCGAGCTGTGCCCGCCGGCAAACAGCACCAGCACGGTGTTGGTGCCCGACTTCCTGAACCTGCAAACCTACACGCCGGGCCCCACCGGCTTGTACATGGGTGAACAAATGCGGGCGGCATTGAGCCACCAGTGCAACAGCCCCATCCTGCAGGTAGATTTTGGCAAATACTTCAAGCTCAACGATGAGGGGCTGGCGGTGCTCACCCGCAATGCCGATGAGATTCACACCCAGGAAGTGCGAAGCCAAAATGTGGTGATTGGCACCTACAGCTTTCAAGGTGGCAAGCTGTCCATGTTCATGCGACGCCTTGGCACAGGCAACGGCGTGATTGAGCGCATGGTTGCCAAAGAGGTGTCGTACACCTGCGACGGTACGGCGCTGTCGCTCAAGAAGGGCCCATAAGCCTGCGTCGGGGCCCAGGTTGCCCGGTGTTTGGCATACTGGCCAGGATTGAACCCTCAGCACAAGCCATCTGCCATGTACACCCCGGCCCACTTTTCAGAATCCCGCCCCAAGGTGTTGCATGACTTGATTCGGCAATTCCCCTTGGGCACGCTGGTCACCCACAGTGAAAACGGGTTGGACGCCAACCACTTACCCTTTGAACTTGACCTATCACAAGGGGCTGAAGGTGTGTTGCGGGCCCACGTGGCGCGCAACAACTTGCTCTGGCAAACGCTGCGTGCTGGCGATGAGGTGATGGTGGTTTTTCGTGCTGACGATGGTTACATCTCGCCCAACTGGTACCCCAGCAAGGCGGAAACACACCGCCAGGTTCCCACCTGGAATTACCGTGTGGTGCACGCGCATGGCCGCATCACTGTGCGCGACGATGAACGTTTTGTTCGCGGACTGGTGGCCCGTTTGACACGCCACCACGAAGCTGATCAACCCCAACCCTGGAAAATGGGCGACGCCCCTGCAGATTACATCGACGGCTTGCTGCGGTCGATTGTCGGCCTGGAAATTCGCATCACACGTTTAGAAGGCAAATTCAAGCTGAGTCAGAACCGCGAAGCGCGTGACCGCACCCAGACCGCGCACGCTTTACAGCAAAGCGGTCACAGCAGCCTGGGGCAAGCCATGTTGGATGTTTGACTTTAAGCTGCGCCGATATTGGGCACCAAAGCACCGGCGTTTTGCCCGTTTTTAAGGGCGGCTGTAAAGGCCAACATGCGGTCTATGGGCTGGCGGGCACGTTGAATCAGGGCGGGGTCCACATGCACCGAGTTGGCTCCGGTTTCCAACACACGCACCACATCAGCCAAACTGTTCATGGCCATCCAAGGGCAATGCGCGCAGCTTTTGCAGGTGGCGCTGTTGCCGGCGGTGGGCGCTTCAATGAACACCTTGCCCGGGTTGAGGGTTCGCAACTTGTGCATCATGCCGTTGTCGGTGGCCACAATGAACTCAGTTGCGTCCAGGGTTTTGGCCGCGTTCAAAATCGCGGAGGTGGAGCCCACCGCGTCGGCCAGGGCCACCACATCGGCCGGGCTTTCGGGGTGCACCAGCACCTTGGCCAAGGGGTGTTTGGCTTTGAGGTCTTGCAGCTCAAAAGCTTTGAACTCGTCGTGCACGATGCAGGACCCCTGCCACAGCAGCATGTCGGCACCGGTTTCGCGCTGAATATAGCTGCCCAAGTGCTTGTCCGGCGCCCAAAGGATTTTGTGGCCCTTGTCTTTCAGGGCGCGAACAATGTCGAGCGCGCAGCTGGAGGTGACCAGCCAATCGGAGCGGGCTTTTACCGCGGCACTGGTGTTGGCGTACACCACCACGGTGCGGTCAGGGTGTTGGTCGCAAAAAGCCGAAAATTCGTCCACTGGGCAGCCCAAATCCAGCGAACAGTTGGCGTCCAGGTCGGGCATGAGCACGGTTTTTTCGGGCGACAAGATTTTCGCGGTTTCGCCCATGAACCGAACGCCCGACACCACCAGGGTTTGTGCTGCGTGGTCGCGGCCAAAGCGGGCCATTTCCAGGCTGTCGCTCACGATGCCGCCGGTTTCCTCGGCCAGGTCCTGCAGGTCGGGGTGCACATAGTAATGCGACACCATCACCGCGTCTTTCTCCTTCAGCAACTGGCGAATTCGATTCTTCAACGCCACCCTCTCGGCCGGGCTGGGTTCCTGGGGCACACGCGCCCAAGCGTGGCGCGTGGAGCAGGCCGGCTGTTCGTAATCGACTTCTATCACGTGATCCATGGTGTGTGGGTATCGGTAAAAGTATTCAAAAGGTGTCAAAACGCATGGAAAAGTCAATCGCCTTGACATCTTTGGTGAGCGCGCCAATTGAAATGCGGTCTACCCCCGTTTCGGCCAATGCGCGCACGGTGCCCAAATTGACGCCGCCCGATATTTCCAGCACCGCCGAACCTTTGGGGTGGGCCGCATTGATGCGGACCGCCTCGCGCAGAGTGGGCAAATCCATGTTGTCCAGCAACAGCATGCGGGCGCCCGCCGCCAAAGCCTCTTCCATTTGGGCCAAGGTTTCCACTTCAATTTGCACAAACTTGGCCTGAGGTGAGGTTTCCCAGACGCGCCGCAAAACGGCTTCCACCCCACCTGCGGCCGCAATGTGGTTTTCTTTGATCAAGACCGCGTCGTACAGCCCCAAGCGGTGGTTCACACCGCCCCCGCATTGAACAGCGTATTTTTGCGCCAAGCGCAAACCCGGCAAGGTTTTGCGGGTGTCCACAATCTGGGCACGGGTGCCCGCAACCGCTTGCACATAGGTCGCGGTTTGGGTGGCAACGGCGCTCAACATTTGCATGAAGTTGAGCGCCGTTCGCTCAGCCGTCAAAAGGGCCTGCGCATGGCCTTCTATTTCCAACACCACCTGGTTGGCCTCGCAACGCCCGCCTTCGGGTACATGCCAAACACAGCGGGCCTGCGGGTCCAACGCAGCCACCGCAACTTGCACCCAGGGGCGTCCACACAGCACCGCGGGCTCGCGGGCCAACACCCGGGCCCTGGCCTTGCGGTCGGGGTCAATCAGGGCAGCGGTCAGGTCACCGGCGCCCACATCTTCTTCCAGGGCGCGCGCCACATCGGCTTGGGCCAGCACCTGAAGGCGCTCTGGGGTGAATTCGTCAACTTGCATAAGACTCGGGTTTTCAATCACAGGCCACACTGTAACGCCAGGGCACGCGTGCTCGTGCATTCGCGCACGAGCACCCTGCAGAAAACACATCGGGATCGACTAGACTTGCTGCGTCACAGGAGACCCTAGGGCCCAGCCCACAGACCTATGAACCCAGCCAACCCCAACACCCCCGGCACGCCCTACGGCACCCTGCCTTCGGCCTCGCCCCTGCCGCAACGCAAACCCATCAGTTTGCCCAGGCTGAACGAAATGCGCGAACGGGGTGAGAAAATCACCATGCTCACCGCCTACGACGCCACCTTTGCCGCCGTGGCCGACAGCGCGGGGGTCGAATGCCTGTTGATCGGCGACTCTTTGGGCATGGTGTGCCAAGGCCTCTCCAGCACGGTGAGCGTCACCTTGGAAACCATGTGTTACCACACCGAAAGCGTGACCCGTGGCCTGCGCCGTGTACAAGGCACCGCGTGGGTGATAGGGGACTTGCCGTTTGGCAGTTACCAAGAATCAAAAGAGCAAGCCATCCGCAGCGCGTCGGCCCTGATGCATGCGGGAGCCCACATGGTCAAACTCGAGGGCGGGGGCTGGACCACCGAAACGGTTCGCTTCTTGGTGGAGCGAGGCATACCGGTGTGCGCCCATTTGGGCCTGACACCGCAGACCGTGCATGCACTGGGTGGCTACCGGGTGCAAGGCAGAAGCGAATCCGAAGCCCAGCGCATGAAAACCGAAGCCCTTGCCCTGCAAGAGGCCGGGGCCAGCATGGTGGTACTCGAAATGGTGCCAGCAGCCCTTTCCACCGACTTGACCGCGCAACTCACCCACTGCCACACCATAGGCATAGGTTCGGGCAATGGCACCGCCGGGCAGGTGCTGGTAATGCACGACATGCTGGGCATAGGCCTGGGCAAGACCCCAAAATTTGTGCGCAATTTCATGGAAGGGCAGCCCAGTGTCAAAGCGGCCATGACCGCTTATGTGGCCGCCGTCAAGAACTGTTCCTTCCCAGAAAACGCACTACACGCCTGGTAACACCTCATGCTCGTTGTTCACACCCTCGCTGATTTGCAGCGCGCCCTGGCACCTTTTGACTCGCCAGCCTTTGTGCCCACCATGGGCAACCTGCACAAGGGCCACCTCGCCTTGGTGCGCATGGCCAAACCGCTGGGCGACGTGACCGTGGCCAGCATCTTTGTGAACCGCCTGCAGTTCCTGCCGCACGAAGATTTCGACACCTACCCTCGCACGCTGCAGGCCGACTGCGACCACCTTGCCGCCACAGGGTGCGACGTGGTGTTTGCGCCCTCTGAAAAAGAGCTCTACCCGCAGCCACAAACTTTCAAGGTGCACGCGCCAAGCGCATTGGGCGACATTTTGGAAGGGCATTTTCGGCCGGGGTTCTTCACCGGTGTGGCCACTGTGGTCATGAAGCTGTTTCAGTGCGTGTTCAGCCAGGCCAAAGGGCCACGCCATGCGGTGTTCGGCAAAAAAGACTACCAGCAGCTCATGGTGATTCGGCAAATGGTGGAACAATTTGCCCTGCCCGTGACGGTACACGGTGCCGACATTGAACGTGCCGAGGACGGCTTGGCCTTGAGTTCACGCAACATGTACCTCAGCGCCCAAGAGCGGGCTGAAGCCATGCAGTTGTCAACCGCACTCAGGGCGCTGGGGGCAGCCGCTTTGGCCGGAGAACACAACCTGGCCGCCTTGGAAGCAACCGCCATGCACCATTTGGCCCAACGGGGTTGGCAACCTGATTACCTGACCATACGCCGCCGGGTAGACCTGCAGCCCCCGGAACCGCATCAATTCCGTGCTGGCGAACTGGTGGCTTTGGGTGCAGCCAAACTGGGCAAAACGCGTTTGATCGACAACTGGGAGCTGTGAAAACCAGGCCTCAAGCGCCTTCAGCCACGGGGCCACGCCCCATCAACACGGCCACCGCTTGCTGGGGTTGTAACTTCCCGTCCAACAAGTCCACCACCGCCTGGGTGATCGGCATGGCCACACCCACGGCTTGGGCGCGTTGGGCCACGGTTCGTGCGCTGTAAACACCTTCGGCCACGTGACCCAACGAATTCACGGCCTGCTGCAAGGTTTGCCCCTGCGCCAAAAGCAGCCCGACCTGCCGGTTGCGGCTCAGGTCGCCCGTGGCGGTCAACACCAGATCACCCAAGCCACTCAGGCCCATAAAAGTATCCACCCGGGCGCCTAGCGCCACCCCAAAACGGGTGATTTCGGCCAAACCCCGTGTGATGAGCGCCGCGCGGGCATTCAGCCCGAGTTGCAAACCATCGCACAAACCGGTGGCTATGGCCATCACGTTTTTGACCGCCCCACCCACCTCCACGCCCACCACATCATCGTTGGCGTAA
>JBDKEX010000125.1:0-3913 GCA_039798985.1 Pseudomonadota bacterium
AACGCCCTTCGCGCATGTTGGAGGTGCTGAGGCAGTGCGGCGCGCTGCAAGTGTTGCTCCCAGAAGTGGATGCGCTGTGGGGGGTGCCTCAACGAGTTGAACATCACCCAGAGGTGGACACGGGCGTTCACCTCGGCATGGTTTTGGACGTTGCTGCCGAACTTCAGGTGCCCCTGGCGGTTCGATTTGCCTGTTTGTGCCACGACTTGGGCAAAGGCACCACCCCTGCGTATTTGTGGCCCCGCCATTTGGGGCACGAGCAGCGCAGTGTGAAGCTGCTGCAGCGGGTTTGTGAACATTGGCGTGTGCCGCGCGACTGCAAAGAACTGGCCGAGGTGGTGGCACGGGAACACGGCAACATCCACCAAAGTGCTGGCCTCAATGCCAGCGCTGTGCTGCGGCTGCTGGACCGTTGCGATGCCCTGCGCCGTCCAGAACGCTTTGCGCAGGTGCTGCAAGCTTGCGAATGCGATGCCCGGGGCCGTTTGCACCACCACAACACCCCCTACCCGCAGGCCGAACGCCTGTTGCAGGGGCTCGCAGCTGCCTTGGCCGTGCCCACCGCACCCATTGCGGCTGCCGTCACCAAATCAGCAAATGCCTTGCTGGGCACAACAGACACAAAAGTTGGAGCAAAGATCGCTCAGGCCATTGCGCAGGCCCGCACCCTCAGCATTGCGCAAACATTGCAGATCAATGAATCGGGGCCAGCGGGTCTTGCGGGTGCTTGATCGCCCACTTGACGGCTTCCACGCCCCGGCGCACCGCATCGACGTGGCGGGCAAGGTCGGTTGACTCCACAAGGGGCTGGTTGGACAGCGCTTGGCAGGCTTCCATCAATGGCGCCCATTCCGGCAACTGCCGGTAGTGGTCGGCGGCCACATGCTTGCACCATGGTACCAACGCCGCCCAGTGGGGCAACGCCAGTTGATGCTGCACTTGGTCCAGCGTGGTAGAGCTGCAGAACTCCTCCAGCCTTGCCGCGGCCACCAGCAAAGGCAGGTCATCGGTGTCCCATTGAACCCCCACCCACTCGGCCCACAGGGGTTCTGCGCGGTAGTTGTTCACCCAATCAACCCAGCGCTCGGCGGGCATGGGCCGTGAAATGCCATACCCTTGCCCCAAATCACAACCCAAGCGCATCAGCAACAGGCCGTGGGCATCGGTTTCCACCCCTTCGGCCACCACTTGCCGGCGGAATGTGCGGGCCAAGCCGGTCACAGCTTGCACCACCTCCAAATCGTCCGGGTCGGACAACATATCGATCACAAAGGATTTGTCGATTTTGACCACATCGACCGGCAAACGGCGCAAATAGCCCAAGGATGCGTAGCCAGCCCCAAAGTCATCGATTGCCACCGACACCCCCAATGCCCGGGTCTCCCGCACCGTTTGGGCGGCGTGCTCCAAGTTGTGCAAAGCGGCGGATTCCACCAGTTCAATCTCCAATGCCTGGGGTGGCACGGTTGGCGCTTCTGCCAAAAGCGCCTGCAACCTGGGCACAAATTGGGGTGACAAAAAGTGCCGGGCGGCAATGTTGACAGACACGGGCAAATCCACGCCCTGCGCTCGCCATTGGGCCTGTTGCTTCAAAACGGTGCGTATCAACCATTCACCCAGCCATTCGATGGACGAATCCATTTCGATGGCCGGCAAAAAAGTGTCGGGGTAACGCAGGCTGCCGTCAGGCAGGCGCCAACGCACCAAGGCCTCAGCACCCACCACCCGGCCTTCGCTCATGCTGACCTTGGGCTGGTAGTGCAGGCACATTTCATTGGATTCAATGGCTTCGCGCACCCGGGCCCGTTCACGTACCGCATGCTGGGCTTTTTGGCTCACTTCCAGGTCAAACAGGTGGTAGGCATTGCCACCGTTTTGTTTGGCGTGGTACATGGCCTGATCGGCATGGCGCAACAGGGTGTCGGGGTCGTTTTCGTTCAAGGGGTACAGCGTGACCCCAATGCTGGCGCAAACCCGCACTTCTGCGGCCACCAATTGGTAGGGCTGCGCAACAGAATCTCGCACGCGGGAAAGCACCAAATCCATTTCGTCGTAACTGGTCAACCCACCGAGCAACAAAACAAATTCATCGCCACCCAAACGTGCCACCGTGTCGTCCCCGCGGGTGCACCGTTTCAAACGGTTGGCCACTTCTTTGAGCAATTCATCCCCAGCTTCGTGCCCCAATTGGTCGTTCACTTGTTTGAACAAGTCCAAATCCAACATGCACACGGCCAACAACTGCTGCATGCGTTTGGCTCGCACCATGGCTGCCCCCATGCGATCGTTCAGCAACAGGCGGTTGGGCAAATCGGTGAGCGGATCGTGCATGGCTTGCCACTGCAACCGCTGCTGCAACTGCTGCTGTTCGGTGATGTCGCGGTAAGACCAAAACACCCCTTGGCGGCCCCCCGCCACTTCAATCGCCTGGTAGTCGCGGGCCAGCACGCGCCCGTCGTTCATTTCGATGATTTCACCGGTCACGGGGCTGCTCAAGGCCACCAGCTCATCCATGCGCCACACCGCCAGCACGCCTTGCGCTGAAGCCGTCAGGGCGTTGCCCATCAGCTCGCGGGCGTCGTTGCCAATCAGGGCGGTTGGGTCCGCCCCCAGTTGCAGCAGTTCGCAAAAAGTGCGGTTGCACAAAGCGACCCTCCGGTCGGCATCTTCGATCAGAACGCCCTGGTTCATCTCACTCAACACGGCTGCCAAGCGGGACCGCTCCAGTGCCAGGTTGTCGGCCGCTCGCTGCCTCTGCACCGCCTCGTCACTCAAGCGATCAAGCGTCAAATTCACGCCGCGCATCAAATCGCCCAACTCGTCTTCGCGGGTGGCCGGCAAACGTTCGGTCAATTGGCCTTGACGCACTTGTATGAAAAGTTGCTGCATCCGCCGCACATCGCGACCCAAACCGTGCGTCACAAACAGGGCCAACAGCCCGCCGGCCAACACCGTCACCAAGCCATACACCCACCCCTCGCGAAACACCAGCAACCAATCGGCCACAAATTCGCTTCCGGTGTTGTTGCCCAAACGCACCCAGCCCAACACCTGGGCGCCATCGCGCATGGGCGCCCAAACGTCATAGAGGTCGCCATCGGATTCGGTCGAAACAATCTGCAGAAAAGCGGTGCTCTGGCCCCGCAAAGAAAAGCCCTGGCCGGTGTTCAAAATTTGGCCGATTTGCCCCGGGGTCGAATGGGCCAACACACGCCCTTGGGCGTCGGTGATGGCGGCATAGGACAGGTGCCCGTCTTGTTTGACCAACTGCACCAGCTCTTCCAAACTGCTGCTGTCTTTTGACACCACATGGGCCCGCGCGTTCAAGGCCACCAACTCGGCCTGCACCAACACCGACTGCCCCGCCAATTCGGACTGCGATTTGGCCATGGTGTGGGCCATGTCCCAGACGATGGCCACCGTGATCACCACATGCACCCAGACGATGCTGATGGCCAGGCGGCGAGCGAAAGACGCCTTCCACACCCATCGCATCCAGCGATGGAGCGCTTGCTCGCACTTTCCCCAGGTGATGTTCCTGCTCACTGTCATCCAACTCCGCTGCTTGGGTCTAGGTCGCGCCCCGGTCAATGCACAGGGCGTCATGGTCCATGAACCCAAGTTCCCAGGTCACAGAGCTGGTTTTAATACTATCACTTTTTCATGAATGCAAAGCCGTTTGAACCCATCGCACCATGTCTGTTTGGGACATGGCGCCGGCTTGACGCGCCACTTCGCGCCCACCCACAAACAAGACGAGGCTGGGGATGCTGCGTATGTGGTAACGGCTGGCCAGAGCAGGCGCAGCCTCGGTGTCAACCTTGGCCAACAACACCTGCGGTTCCAATTGCCGGGCAGCCGCCGCAAAGGCGGGCGCCATCATTTTGCAGGGCCCACACCAAGGGGCCCAAAA
>JBDKEX010000126.1:0-10485 GCA_039798985.1 Pseudomonadota bacterium
TTTTCATTGCCGCGTTGCGCACCTCGGGCTGCACCTGCTGGGTCATGAAAGGCTTGAAATTGGAGTCCTGGGTCAAAGCCTGGACATCTTCCAGCGTGGGTGTAGGTGGGAGGTCAACAATCGCTGACTGAGCGGGCGCTTCAACCGCGTCTTGGGTGGGCTGGGGTGCAGCAACTTGGCGTGTATTTGCATCTGGGACCCAAGGCGGCTTGATCCGCTCGGGCTCATTCAGTGGTTGGCCTTCGCGGGCCTGCGCCTTGCGGCGGGACCAGCGCCCAAAAAAGCCGGAAGACTCATCTGCCATGCCGGCCTCCACCGCCTTGCTTTTCAGTGCTCACCCGCACCGGGTTTCCAAATCGGTCCTGCAAGGGCTGAAAACTCTGGGGGCGCTGGCGGCGCTTGGGTTCAACAACATGATGCTGATCCACAAAGTCGCGCAGCCACTGCACGATCACCGAGGGCGCAGGCACTTGCTCTACCATTTCCTGCGCGTCCAGCCAGCGTCCGGCGTCGTGGTAACTGAGGGTCACGGCCTGGGGAATTGCTATCGGCTCCTCAGCCAAAGAGGGGGCAGCCTCCATGCGCCACACGACCCAGAAGCAAGGCTGCTCGGTGGTGGCGTTCAAGTAGTAGCCTTCGGCATCCCCGGGGAACAGCTCGACCTTGAACCCGGGATGCAACCAGACTTCCTCGGTTGTGTCTTTGTGCAACAGCTGCGGCGTCTGGCCAAAACCCTCTTCATTTTGAACCACGTGGGCCAGCACCCAGCGCCTGGGCTGCCAGCGGTTGTCAATCACTTCGCACCGCATCACGACAGCCACTTCCACGCTCCGGGGCAGCGGGGCTTTCATTGAGCCAGCAGAGAGAAAAGTGCCTTCTGACATTTGCCCAGTATAGAGGCGACTGACAAAATCTGGCGCATTCGGGCAAGTGCAAACGGAGGGGCTTTTGCCATGCGCCCAACCACCACAGCGCGCCCCAAAAACAAAAACCCAGCCGGTACTGGACCAAGCTGGGTTCCGAACCAAAACAGACCCGGCCGTTTTAGCCCATGTGCAAGCCGCCGTTGACCGAGAAGTCAGCACCGGTAGCGTAGCCGCCCTCTTCGCTGGCCAGCCAGGCAATGATGGAGGCGATTTCGCTGGGCTTGCCCAAACGCTTGACCGGCACGGTGGCCACGATTTTTTCCAGCACGTCAGGGCGGATGGCGTTGACCATGTCGGTGCCAATGTAGCCTGGGCTCACGGTGTTAACGGTCACGCCCTTGGTTGCCAATTCCTGGGCCAGAGCCATGGAAAAACCGTGCATACCGGCTTTGGCTGCCGAGTAGTTGGTTTGACCGGCCTGACCTTTTTCGCCGTTCACCGACGAGATGTTGATGATGCGACCCCAGCCCTTTTCCACCATGTCTGCCACCACTTGCTTGGTAACGTTGAACATGGAGTCCAGGTTGGTATTCATCACGGCATCCCAATCTTCCTTGCCCATTTTCAGGAACATGCGGTCTTTGGTGATGCCTGCGTTGTTGACCAACACATCAACGGTGCCGTGCTCAGCTTTGGTCTTGGCAAATGCTTCAACGGTGGAATCCCAATCGCCCACGTTGCCCACCGAAGCGTAAAAGGTGTAGCCCAGGGCCTTCTGTTCGTCCAGCCACTTGTTGAAGTCGCGGGTTGGACCGCAGCCAGCAATCACCTTGAAGCCCTCTTGGTGCAGGCGCTGGCAAATTGCGGTGCCGATGCCACCCATGCCGCCTGTGACGTATGCAACTTTTTGTGTCATGTAAATGCTCCTCTTGAATAAAAAATCAGATCAACGCTCAACGGTGAGCGAAACGCCCATGCCGCCGCCAATACACAGTGCGGCCAAGCCTTTTTTGGCATCGCGGCGCTGCATTTCGTGCAGCAAGGTCACCAAAATACGGCAACCGGACGCTCCGATCGGGTGCCCGATGGCGATTGCGCCCCCATTGACGTTCACTTTGGCAGCATCAACACCCAAAGCATTGTTGACTGCGCAAGCCTGAGCGGCAAAAGCTTCGTTCAGTTCAAACAGGTCCACGTCGGCCACGTTCCAGCCGGCACGGGCCAGGGCCTTTTGCGAAGCGGGCACCGGGCCCATGCCCATGGTGGCTGGGTCCAAGCCGCTGGTCCCAAACGATTTGATGGTGGCCATGGGCTTGAGGCCCAAAGCCGCTGCTTTGCTGGCCTTCATAACCATCACCGCGGCAGCGCCGTCGTTGATGCCGGAAGCATTGCCCGCCGTCACAGAACCGGCCTTGTCGAAAGCCGGGCGCAGACCCGACAGCGCATCGGCGTTGGTTTTTTTGTTGATGAATTCGTCGGCGTCAAACACCAGCGGATCGCCTTTGCGCTGAGGAATCACCACCGGCACGATTTCATCTTTGAACTTGCCAGCGTCTTGGGCGGCCGAAGCCTTTTGCTGGCTGGCCAAGGCCAATGCGTCTTGCATTTCACGGGTGATGCCGTTGGCTTTGGCCACATTTTCAGCGGTAATGCCCATGTGGTAGTGGTTGTACGCGTCCCACAGGCCGTCGTTGATCATGGTGTCAACCATTTTCCAGTCGCCCATGCGCTGGCCGTCTCGGCTTCCCATCAGCACATGGGGGCTGGCGCTCATATTCTCTTGGCCGCCAGCGATCACAATTTCGCTGTCGCCCCAAGCCACGGCCTGGGCTGCCAACATCACGGCCTTCAGGCCAGAGCCGCACACAGCGTTGATGGTCAAAGCCGGGGTTTCTTTGGCAATGCCCGCTTTCATCATGGACTGGCGGGCAGGATTCTGCCCCGCGCCGGCGGCCAGCACCTGGCCCATGATGACTTCACCCACTTGGTCGGCGGCCAAACCCGTGCGTTCCAGCAGGGCCTTGATCACCACCGCACCCAGGTCGGGGGCGGATGTTTTGGCCAAGCTGCCACCAAATTTGCCCACAGCCGTGCGTGCTGCGGCAACGATGACGATATCTTCCATGCTTATCTCCTCTTCTGCGGTAAAAAAATCTTCAAAAATCAGGCTTTGGCCTGAACGTAGCGCCCTGGTGCGGGCTCAATGGCTTTGTGTTTGCGACTGCCGTAGGTTTTGGGGGCGGCAATTTGCTTGCCCGCGTGGTCTGCCAACCAGCTGGACCAGTCGCCCCACCAGCTGCCTTTGTGCTCGGTGGATGAAGCGATCCAGTCGTCTGCGCTGGCAGGAAATTTGTTGCTGGCCGAAACCCAATGGCTGCGCTTGCCTTTGCTGGCCGGGTTGATCACGCCTGCAATGTGGCCGGATGCTCCCATGACAAAGCGTTTGGGGCCGGGCAAGTGCTGCGTGGAAGCGTAAGCACCGCCGATGGGCACAATGTGGTCTTCACGCGAACCGTAGATGTAAACCGGAATATTGACCAAACCCAGATCAATTTTTTCGCCGCACACCGTGGCTTGACCCGGCTTGACCAAGCGGTTTTCCAAGTAGGTATTGCGCAGGTACCAAGCATAGTAAGGACCGGGCAAATTGGTGCTGTCGCTGTTCCAGTACAACAAATCGAACGGCGGTGGCGATTCGCCTTTCAAATAGTTGCCGACCACGTAGTTCCACACCAGGTCGTTCGGGCGCAGGAAGCTGAAGGTGGTGGCCAGGTCACGGCCAGGCATCAAGCCACCTTTGCCGTACTGCATTTCGCGGAACTTTACAAAGTTCTCGTCGATGAACACGTCCAAAATACCGGTGTCTGTGAAATCCAGCAGGGTGGTCAGGAAAGTGGCGCTGTTGACAGGCTGCTCGCCACGGGCCGCCAGCACCCCCAGGGCTGTGCCCAGCATGGTGCCCCCCACACAGAAACCCAAGGCGTTGATGGTCTCTGCACCGGTGATTTCACGGGTAACGGCAATCGCCTTGATCACCGCGTCTTCGATGTAGTTGTCCCAGGTTTTTTGGGCGCAAGACGCATCGGGGTTGCGCCAGCTCACCACAAAAGTGCGTTGGCCCTGCTCCACCGCGTAGCGGATGAAGGAGTTGTCGGGCTGCAGGTCGAGGATGTAGAACTTGTTGATGCAAGGCGGCACCAGCAAAAATGGGCGCTCGTAAACCTTAGCAGTCAGGGGTTTGTATTCAATCAGCTGGAACAGCTCATTCTCAAACACCACCTGACCTTCGCTGGTGGCCACGTTTTTGCCCACTTCGAACGCCGAATGGTCGGTCATGGACACGAAGCCTTGCTTCATGTCGTTCAACAGGTTTTGAATGCCTTTGGAAATGCTTTCGCCCTGGGTTTCGAGGGCTTTCTTTTGGGCTTCGGCGTTCAGGGCCAAAAAGTTGCTGGGCGCGCTGGCATCAATCCATTGTTGAACGGCAAAACGCACACGGTTCTGGGTTTTGGCATCGCCCTCCACTGCTTCGGCCATGGCCATCAATGTTCTGGCGTTGAGCAAATAAGCCGCGGCAGAAAAGGCGGCAATCGGGTTGGCAGCCCAAGCTTCAGATGAAAACCGGCGATCCTGCGGCACTTTGACCTGGGCCCCCTGGTTCCACAGCTCGGCCACCTCCGCCAGGTAGGTGCGCTGTATGTCCAGCCATTTGCCTTGGTCAATATTGACCGACTGCCCTGCAATTTGCGAGAACAGTTCCTTGAGCGGGCCGGCTGCGGGCACAGCCACCCCCGCGCTCGCATTTTGCGCCGCCTGCTGCATGGCTTGCCACAGCGGATTTTGCGCCATCGATGGAATCGCGCCGAAGGATTGTTGAGAGGACTGCAGCATTTGCGACCATTGCTGCATCCAATTTTGCTGAAGCGACTGCGCAGACTGCAGCCAAGAAGAATCTGAATTCATGGGAGGCCCCTGAGTTGGAGGATCAGCACACGCGGCCGAAAACGGTGACAATGCTGTCGTTCAGGCAGTGTACGCGGCAAACATTTCACGAATCCGACGGGTTTACAAATATTCAACAAGGCTTTTTTGCGATGTATTTGGTTGTGATTGCCTGGCTGTATGTGGCCGTGATGATGGCAGTGGCTGAAGCTATGCACAGCAACGGATCTGTCCTGGGAGCCATTGTCACCTTTTTTTTCTACGGTTTAGGGCCCATTTCCCTAGTGGTTTACCTGATGCGTACGCCAGCACGCCGCAAAGCCCGCAAGCAGCTCGAAGCACAGGAGGCGGCAAACCCGCTTGAACCTGCGCCCGAGGCGGCGGCTTTGCAAGAGGCGGGGTCAAACGCGCCAAACACAAGCGGCCATGCGGCCACTGCTGCCCAACAACCTGGCATCCCGCCGGTGCGAGAAATACCGTGACGCGTTTGAATAAGTGCACCAAGGCGCACTGGAGTCGTTGCCATGCAGGTTGGCCACACCCAGATCGTGCAAACGCTGGCGGGCCAAAGCGGCCAAATCGGCCCAGTACTTGCCCTGGACCGTGGGGTGCGGCACAAAAAATGGCTCGGCTCGGGGCTGTTGCCCGACAAATGCGTCTCTGACCTCCGACCCGACCTCAAAAGCATGGGGGCCAATGCACGGGCCCAACCAAACCCACATCCGGCTCCGCTGGCGCGCGTCTTGAGCGGCGGGCCAGCATTGAAACAACTGCTCCAGCACACCCGAGCCATTTTCACCCGCCAAACCGCGCCACCCCGCGTGTACGGCGGCCACACTTTTGCCGTCTTCAGTTGCCAGCAACACCGGCAAGCAATCGGCCACCAAAATCGTGCAGACCGCTCCCACCTGGTCGCTCCAACAAGCGTCTGCAACCATTGGGCTGTCACCCTGCTGTTGCGGCCCAGACGCTTTGATTTCCACGGCTTCCACACCATGCACCTGCTTCAGGTAAACCGCTGGCCGGCCCATGTTTCGAGCCAACACCTCGCGGTTTGCAAGCACGTGCTCGGGTTTGTCGCCTACATGATCTCCCAAGTTCAAGCTGTTGAAGGCACCGGCAGACACGCCGCCAGTGCGCTCGGTCATGCAAGCGCGCACCCCATGAGGTGGGTTGTAGGGCAAGAGATTGGCCTGCACGGACGGAGATTGAGGGAGCTTTGCCATTAAAGTGTTGTCTGAGCCAAGTGGTTCAAAAATTGTAGTTTCAGCTCAAACAACAAGCCACTCAACCTTTTCTCAACACCTTATTGGAGACCCGACCATGATTCAAAGAAGAAGTTTGTTGCAAGCTGGCGCGGCCACTGCCCTGGGCGCGCCGGCCTTGGTAGGCTTTGCCCAACAAAGCGTCACGCTCAAGTTCCATACCTTCATGTCGCCGGTCTCCAATGTTTGGCAAAACATGAACAAGGCCTGGATGGACAAGGTGCAAAAGGAATCGGATGGCCGTATCAAGTTCGAGGCTTATCCGGCCATGCAGCTGGGCGGGTCCCCGGTGCAGCTGTTTGACCAAGCCAAAGACGGCGTGGTTGACATTGTTTGGACACTGCCAGGTAACACCCCCGGCAGGTTCCCGCGCACCGAAGTTTTCGAACTGCCTTTCATCATGACCAATGCAGAGGCCACTTCCAAAGCGTTTTGGGAATACATACAAACCAAAGCAGCCGACGAGTACCGCGACGTGCAACCCTTGGCGCTGCAAGTGCACGGCCCAGGCATTTTTCACACCAAAGACAAGCTCATCAAACACCCCGATGACCTGAAGGGCCTGAAGTTCAGGGGTCCGACCCGGCAAATCACCAAAATGTTGGGCTATCTGGGCGCAACGCCGGTAGGCATGCCGCTGCCGCAAATTCCCGATGCGCTCTCTAAAGGGGTGATTGACGGCTGCTCTATTCCATGGGAGGTGGTGCCCTCGGTCAAGGTGCACGAGCTGACCAAATTCCACAGCGAATTTGACCCCAGCGGGGGTGCGCTCTACACCACGACATTCGTGATGGCGATGAACAAGGCCAAGTACAACAGCTTGCCGCCTGATTTGAAGAAAGTCATTGATGCGAATTCGGGCATGGCCACCTCTGCTTGGTTGGGCAAGGTGCAACAAGCCGGCGACGCTCCGGGCCGCAAATCGGCGGTGGACCGCGGCAACACGATTTACACCATACCCATGGCCGATGCGCAAGAGTTTCGGCGCAAAGCACGCCAAGTTGAAGTGGAATGGGTGCAAGACATGGACAAACGTGGCTTCAATGGCCGCGAATTGCTCGACACTGCGCGTGCACTGATTGCAAAGCACACCAAAGCATAAGGTCAGCCCAAAAGCTTGTGAAAGGCAGTGGCGCTACACTCAAACGCATGTACCGCCCTGCCATCAAACATTGCCGCGAATGCGGTGCGCATGTGAGCTATCGCTTACCCGATGATGGCGACACCAAAAACCGTGCCATTTGCACCCAATGCCACACGGTGCACTATGAAAACCCGTTGAATGTGGTGGGAACGGTGCCCTACTGGGGCGAACGCGGCGAGCAAGTGCTGCTGTGCAAGCGCAACATTGAGCCCCGTTTAGGCAAATGGACCCTGCCGGCTGGCTTCATGGAATTGGGCGAATCCACGGAGCACGGTGCCTGGCGTGAAACCCAAGAGGAAGCCGGGGCCGAAATAGAACTAGACGGTTTGTTCACCTTGCTCAACGTGGTACGGGTCGGGCAAGTGCATTTCTTTTACAGGGCACGCTTGACGAGTGATCGCTTTTCACCCGGCTACGAAACCCAAGAGGCCCGGCTGTTCACTGAAGACCAAATCCCCTGGGATGATTTGGCCTTCAAGACGGTCAGGGAAACCCTTGAACGCTACTTCGACGACCTGAGTAGCGGCAAATTCGGCTTCCATGTGAGTGATATTGTCTGACGTTGGCAGTTTGCTTATGGGCGAGCGTCTCTGGAAGCCTTCCAGGCGCCGAACAGCGCAATCAAGCCCGGCACCAATATCAGGGCCCATATGATTTTGCTCAAGTTGGTTTGAACCCACAACAGGTTGCCGAACCAGTAGCCTGCAAGCGTCAGCCCGCCAACCCACAAAACCGCCCCGCCCACATTGAAAGCGGTGAACTTGCTGCGGGTCATGCTGGCCACGCCGGCCACAAATGGCGCAAATGTGCGAATAAAGGGCATGAATCGAGCCAGCACAATCGTGATGCCACCGTATCGCTCGTAAAACGCATGGGCCTGCTCAAAAGCTTTTTTGTTGAAAAACCGGGAATCCTCCCACTGAAACACCTTGGGCCCAAAATAGCGGCCGATGGTGTAATTGGTTTGATCGCCCAATACAGCCGCCACCAACAACACCGACATTGCCAAAGGCAAGTTCATGAGGCCCGACCCGCACAAGGTCCCGACAATGAACAAAAGTGAATCACCGGGCAAAAACGGCATCACCACCAAACCGGTTTCAACAAACACAATCAAAAACAACAGGGCGTAAACCCAAGCCCCGTAGGACTGGACGAAGGCCTGCAAGTGTTTGTCAACGTGCAATATAAAGTCGATCAAAAAGGCTGCGAGTTCCATGGGCGCCATTATCACTGACTCCTAAAATAGCGCAGTGAAAAACTCCGCAGACCCCCACACCCATGCGCAGGTTCAGCCGCGCCGCCCGATACAAGAGCTGCCGGACGAGCTGATCAGCCAAATTGCAGCCGGCGAAGTGGTGGAGCGCCCCGCTTCGGTGGTGCGTGAACTGCTGGACAACGCGCTGGACGCTGGGAGCCGCAACATTGTGGTGCGCCTGCAGGCCGGTGGCGTGAGGCTGATTGCGGTAGAAGACGACGGTTGCGGCATTGCGCGAGATGAACTGACCACGGCGCTGAAGCGGCATGCCACCAGCAAAATCAGCAGTTTGGAGGAGCTGGAACGTGTGGTCACCATGGGTTTCCGTGGCGAGGCTTTGGCCGCGATTGCGTCCATAGCCGAAGTGAGCTTGCTGGCCCGCACCGCCGATGCCAGCCACGGCTGGCTGTTGAATGCACGATTTGGCGACTTGCAAGCCGCCGCACGCACCGTGGGCACCACCGTGGAAGTGCGTGAACTGTTTTATGCCACACCGGCCCGGCGCAAATTTTTAAAGTCTGATGCCACCGAACTCGCCCACTGCCTGGAAGCCGTTAGAAGGCATGCCCTGGCGCGCCCCGACGTGGGCTTTACCGTGTGGCACGAAGGCAAGTTGCTGGAACAGTGGCGCGCTTGCTTGCAAGACGACGTTGACGAGGCCCTGGCGCAGCGACTGGGCGATGTGCTGAGCACAGACTTTTTGGCCGATAGCTTGCCCGTGCGACGCGAGGGCAGCACCGTCCACGTATGGGGCCGCGTGGGTTTGCCCGACGCAGCGCGCGCGCGCGCCGACCGCCAGTTTGCTTATGTGAATGGCCGCTATGTACGTGACAAAGTGATTTCCCATGCGGTTCGCAGCGCATTTGAGGACGTGTTGCACGGACACAAGCAACCGGTTTTCGTGCTGTTCATCGACCTTGACCCGGCGCGGGTGGACGTGAACGTGCACCCCACCAAAATAGAAGTGCGATTCCGCGACGGGCGCGAAGTGCACCAAGCGGTGCGGCACGCGCTTGAAGCTGTGTTGGCCACCCCCAGGGCTGGCAATGCCCAGCAGCCAGAAGGTGCGTTTGTGCCTGGAGCGAACATTTCATCGGCCCTTGGTGCCGAGGCAAGCTTCAAAGCGCCCATCACGACGGAACACCTGCCTGGTTTTTGGGCGTCGGCTGAAGAACAGACCCGCTCTTTCATGGGGCAAGCATCCTTTCAGCCGCAAGCCCAGCCGTGGAACGACAGAGTGGGCAACGAAGTGCGCGACCTGCAAGCCCTGTGGCGGCCCAGCCCCCCCGCCGCGCCGGCACCACCCACCCAACAGGCAGACCACTGGCCCTTGGGCCGCGCCATCGCCCAGTTGCACGGCGTTTACATCTTGGCAGAAAACGCCCAGGGGCTGGTACTGGTCGATATGCACGCAGCCCATGAACGCATTGTTTACGAAGGCTTGAAGCAACAACTGGGCGTACAAGCCAACCCATCCTTGCCCAGCCAGCCCTTGCTGATTCCCGCCACTTTTGCTGCCACACCCACCGAAGTGGCTTGTGCAGAAACCTGTGCCGACACTTTGGCACAGCTGGGGTTGGACATCACCCCCTTCTCAGCGCAAACATTGGCGGTTCGCGCCGTGCCCACCGCACTGGCCCAAGGTGATGCTGTTGAACTGGCCCGCGGTGTATTGGCCGAACTTGCTCAACATGACGCAGCCACCGTGGTGCAGCGTGCCCACAACGAACTGTTGGCCACCATGGCCTGCCACGGTGCAGTGCGGGCCAACCGCAAACTCACGTTGGAAGAAATGAACGCCCTGCTGCGGCAAATGGAAAACACCGAGCGCAGTGACCAATGCAACCACGGGCGGCCGACTTGGCGGCAAATCAGCCTGAAAGAGCTGGACGGTTTGTTTTTGCGTGGGCGTTGAGACGCGACAAGCTCTGTTAACCTCAATACATGCCCACATCAAAACTGTCCGCGCGAGCCAGCCAGCCAGCCATGTCGCCCGCAGTGGTGGTGGTG
>JBDKEX010000127.1:0-11090 GCA_039798985.1 Pseudomonadota bacterium
CACCGCGCCGCGTTGCCACGCCACAAAGTGCAACGCTGGCTGCGCCACGCCCTGGACGCCGATGGCGAATTCACGGTTCGCATTGTGGGTGCAGAGGAAGGCCAAACCCTGAACCAGGACTACCGCCAAAAAGACTACGCGACCAACGTGCTGACGTTTGACTACGCGCAAGACCCGGTGGTGATGGCCGACTTGGTGCTGTGCGCCCCGGTGGTGGCCCGTGAAGCCGCCGAGCAAGGCAAAACCCTGCAGCAGCACTATGCCCACCTGTTGGTGCACGGCGCCCTGCACGCCCAAGGCTGGGACCACGAAACCAGTGAAGCCGACGCCGAGGCCATGGAAGCCCACGAAATCGAAATCTTGGCGGGCCTGGGCTTCCCCAACCCCTACTGAATCCACCTCACAAAAGGCGCACTTTCACACTGCGCCCTTTGATGCGCCCGACCGACAACTTGGCCTCCACCTGGCGGGCAATGGCACGGTCCACTGCCACGTAGGTGGAAAATTCGTTGACGTTGATTTTGCCGATCTGCGCCTTGTCGAAGCCGGCCTCGCCGGTCAACGCCCCCAGCACGTCGCCCGCCCGAATTTTCTCTTTGCGGCCGCCCACAATTTGCAGGGTGGCCATGGGTGCCAGCAAGGGGTCGCGGCTGGTGGGCGCCAAGTCTGACAGCGGCTGCCAGGTCGATTCCCGGCCTTGCAGTTGTTCAATCTTGCCCACGCTGCCCATTTCATCCAGGCTGGCCAAGGTCAAGGCCAACCCCTCGGCATCGCCGCGCCCGGTGCGGCCAATGCGGTGCACATGCACCTCGGGGTCGGGGGTCACATCCGCGTTGATGACGCAGGGCAGGTGGGCAATGTCGATGCCCCGCGCAGCCACATCGGTGGCCACCAGCACCGAACAGCTGCGGTTGGCAAATTGCACCAGCACCTGATCACGCTCGCGTTGCTCCAACTCGCCGTACAAGGCCAATGCGCTGAAACCCTGCCCCTGCAAAACCGCCACCAAGTCGCGGCACTGTTGTTTGGTGTTGCAAAACGCGAGCGTCGATTCAGGCCGAAAGTGGTTGAGCAACAACGACACCGCATGGAGCCGCTCGCCTTCGGACACCTCGTAAAAAAACTGCCGTATTTTTTGGGCGTTGTGCTGCGCCTGAACCTTGACGGTTTGTGGCGCGCGCATGAACTGCGCAGCCAACTGGCCAATGCCTTCGGGGTAAGTCGCCGAAAACAACAGCGTCTGCCGCTGGGTCGGGCACAAGCGGGCGACCTTGGCAATGTCGTCAAAAAACCCCATGTCCAGCATGCGGTCGGCCTCGTCCAGCACCAAGGTGCGCACCGCGTCCAGGCTCAGGCTTCCGCGCTCCAGGTGGTCCAGAATCCGGCCGGGTGTGCCCACCACCACATGGGTGCCGTGCTCCAGGCTCAGCGTCTGCCCGCGCAGCGCCACACCCCCGCACAAGGTCACCACCTTGATGTTGCCCACCGCCCGGGCCAGCTTGCGGATTTCGGCGGTCACCTGATCGGCCAGTTCGCGGGTGGGGCACAGCACCAGGGCTTGTGCCTGCCACAAAGCCGAATCGAGCTTTTCCACCAAGGGCAGGCCAAAAGCCACGGTTTTGCCACTGCCGGTGCTGGCTTGCGCAATCAGGTCTTTGCCGGCCAAGGCCAAAGGCAGGCTGGCCGCCTGGATGGCCGTCATGGCGGTGTAGCCCAATTGATTCAGGTTGTCGATCGTGGCGGGGGCCAGTGCCAACCCGTCGAAAGCGGCCCCGGCCGCGGCTTGTGCAGTTGCGTTCATCGGGCGATTATCCGCCCCCGGGCTCACACAAGGCTGCGTATGGCCGCCAGCGAATGCAGACAGTGGTAGGCAACCTGCTCGTCGCTGTAGCGACTCGCCTCGCCCACAGGGCAGGCGTTGCGCGCCGAGCAGCGGTCTTGGCAGCCCGATGCTGGCTGCAAACGGTGGGTCAAACAAGTCTGCAAACGCCACGGCGAAGGCTGGTCACAGGCCAGGGCCCCGGCCGGGCAGGCACTTATGCAGGGTTGATCAACACATGTCAAGCAAGGCGAGGTCAGCGCCCTTTTTGGCGTTGCAGGCAAATGGGTACGGGCCAACACCACCGCCCGGTAAGCAAACCAGCTGCCCCATTCCGCGTCCACACCCAGGCCTAAAGGCGACCGCTGGTGCCAACCGGCCAACAAGCCCAACTTTTGCAAATTCACGGCTTGCGGCCCAGGAAACACCTGCCGCCAACTGTGGTCCGCCAACGGCCCGGCCATCAACGCCTGCACGCATTCCCCCACAAAGGTATCCACCGGGTCACTGCCGTGCAAGCCGCGCCGCTTCAAAGCACCCCAAAAATCACGCCCGGCGTGCCCCAACAGAATCAGCTGTGTGAAACGCCCTACGTCCGAACCTCTCAGGTTCAAGGAGGCCAACACTTCGGCTGGCAAGGTGTTCAGGTCGAACACCGCATGCAGGTTCAAACCTTGGGCTGCAAGCGGAGCAAACGGGTCCATCAAGCGGCCATCTGCAGGGCAATCGTCACCGGTCCATCGTTGACCAGGTGCACCTGCATATCGGCCGCAAACCGCCCGGTCTGCACCACTGGGTGCGCCAAACTTGCTTGGGCCACAAAGTATTCGTACAAACGGCGCCCTTCATCGGGTGCGGCAGCACCGGTAAAACTGGGTCGGTTGCCACCGGTCACATCGGCCGCCAAAGTGAACTGGCTCACCACCAGCAAACCACCGGCCACGTCTTGCACGCTGCGGTTCATCTTGCCGGCTTCATCGCTAAAAATGCGCAGTTTCAACAGTTTGGACAGCAATTTGTCGGCCACCGCGTCGGTGTCACCGCGCTCGGCGCACAACAACACCAACAGGCCCGGGCCAATTTGCCCGACCACCTCACGCGCCACTTCCACCCGCGCTTGGCTGACCCGTTGCAGCACCGCCTTCACACACGCCTCTCTTGGCCATGAAAGTGGGCCTCCACACCATCTGGCAGCAGCTCAATGGTGGCTCGCACCCCAACCACGGTGTCCATCAGCGCCCGTTCAACATTGCCGCGCAATTCAGCAGCCCGGGCCAAGGTCCAGTCCGGGGGCAAATGCATGTGAACATCCACGTAGCACCGTTGTGCAGCCTGCCGGGTGTGCAGGTGATCAAACCTGACCGAGCCATCCGCCTGCTGGAAGCGATTCAAGACACCCTGGATGCGCTCCAGCTGGTCAACCGGCACCGCCTCGTCCATCAAGCCTTGGGCCGAACGCCAGATCAGGTGCCCGCCTTCCTTCAAAATGTTCAAGGCCACACCCACCGCGACCAAAGCGTCCAGCCACAACCACCCGGTTACCACCGCCAGCAAAAGGCCCAGCACCACGCCGGCCGAAGTCCAAACATCGGTCACCAAGTGGCGTGCATCGGCTTCCAGCGCGATCGACCGGTGCGTTCGGGCGGCTTGAAACATCACCCAAGCCAACCAACCATTCAAAGCAGAGCTGGCCACCGACAAGGCCAGTCCCCAATCCATTTGCTGCAAAGGTTGCGGGTCAAACACCCGCCCTATCGACGCCCACATGATGCCGACCGCTGCAGCGATGATCAAAATGCCTTCAAAACCCGAGGAAAAATACTCGGCCTTGTGGTGCCCGTAGGGGTGGTCGTCGTCGGCGGGGCGCGCAGCCACTGTGACCATCACCAGGCCAAACACGGCGCTGGCCAGGTTCACCAAAGACTCCATGGCATCCGATAGCAGGCCCACGGAACCTGTTATCCACCACGCCCAGGTTTTCAGGGCAATGGTGACCAAAGCCACCACCACCGAAACCATCAGCAGGTGACGCGGCGTGAGCTTGTCCATGCGTATCAACTCAGCGTTACGCGCGCAAACTTGCGCTTGCCCACTTGCACCACATAGGTGCCAGCAGCCAGCTTCAGACCTTTGTCGCTCACCACGCCGCCGTCCACCCGCACGCCGGCACCGTCGATCAAACGGTTCGCTTCACTGGTGGAAGGAGCCAGGTTGGCCTGCTTCAGCAAAGCCCCGATGCCCAACGGAGCGCCGCCCAGTTGAACTTCCGGGATCTCATCTGGCACCCCCCCTTTGCTGCGATTGATGAAATCCTGCTCCGCCGCATCGGCTGCGGCCACGCTGTGGAAGCGCGCGGTGATTTCCTTGGCCAGTGCAACTTTCGCATCCTTGGGGTTGGCACCTTGGGCAATCGCCGCCTTGAGCGCTTCGATTTCGGCCAGCGACTTGAAGCTCAACAACGTGTACCACTTCCACATCAGCGTGTCGCTGATGCTCAACACCTTGGCAAACATGGTGTTGGCGTCTTCCGCAATGCCAATGTAGTTGTTCTTGGACTTGGACATCTTGTCCACCCCGTCCAGCCCCTCCAACAGCGGCATGGTCAAAATGCACTGGGGTTCCTGGCCGTATTCGGCCTGCAAATGCCGTCCCATCAACAGGTTGAACTTCTGGTCGGTTCCGCCCAATTCCAAATCGGCCTTGAGCGCCACCGAGTCATAGCCCTGCATCAGCGGGTACAAAAACTCGTGCACGCTGATGGGGGTGCCTGCTTTGAATCGGTCGTGAAAATCATTGCGCTCCATCATGCGCGCCACCGTGTACTTGGCGGCCAGCTGGATCATGCCCATGCTGCCCAGCGGCAAACTCCACTCGCTGTTGTAGCGAATTTCGGTTTTGGCCGGGTCCAACACCAAGCTGGCCTGCTTGTAATAGGTTTCGGCATTCGCCTTGATCTGCTCTGGGGTCAGCGGTGGGCGGGTGCTGTTGCGCCCGGAAGGGTCGCCAATCAGGCTGGTGAAGTCGCCAATCAAAAAAATCACCTGGTGCCCCAGGTCCTGCAACTGGCGCATCTTGTTGAGCACCACGGTGTGGCCAATGTGAATGTCCGGCGCTGTCGGGTCCAGCCCCAGTTTGATGCGCAGCGGCTGGCCAGTGGCCTCGCTTTTTTGCAGTTTTTTGACCCAATCGGCCTCTGGAATCAGCTCCTCGCAGCCACGGCGGGTCACCGCCAGCGCATGCTGCACCTGTTCCGACAAAGGCTCGGGTTTGGCCGCGGCCAGGGCATCGTGGGCGTGGCCCACAGCAGAAGTTGTGCTGTTCATAAGGGTTTTTTACAGTTGCATCTGTTGCGCAGCCAGATATACTGGAGCGTTGATTTACATGGATTTTAGTGGCCGAGTCTGGGGCAAGCTCCGTTGGCTTCTGCACCTGACCCAGGTCAGGGTCCGTTCCTCCCATTTTTTGCAAGCCTTGCGGCACTTAAATCGCTGGGCTGAAGATATTTTTGATGTTCGTTTTGTTTCATTCGATTGCGCAGGCCCTGCAAAAGCACCCGCGCCGCCTCATCGGCGGACTGGGCGTGCTGCTCTTGGGCACTGGCGTTACCGCCTTCGGCATCGCGCCGCTGGCACCAGATGCGGCCCAATTGCCTGTGCGGCAAGTGGTTGAGGCTGCGGCAGCCCCCTGGACGTCTGAGGCTCCCGAAGAGTCCAGCAATATGGCCGCTGCACTGCCACTCACCCTGTTTCGCAGTGACACCACCCGCCGAGAAGACAACGCACAAAGCCTGCTGCAACGCTTGGGCGTAAAAGACACCGCAGCGACCAGCTTTATCAGCAAAGACGCCGCCGCGCGCACCCTGTTGTTGGGGCAAGCGGGCAAGCTGGTGTCGGTGGAAGCCGATGCGCAACATCGTTTGCAGCGTCTGGTTGCCCGTTGGCAGCCCGGCAGCAACAGCCAATACCAGCGTTTGGTGCTCGAAAAGCAAAGCGGGCAATGGACCTCGCGCCTGGAACAAGCCGAACTCGCCAGTGCCGTGCGCTTGAGCAGCGGTACCATACGCACTTCGCTTTTTGCCGCCACCGAAGCCGCGCGGCTGCCCGACAGCGTTGCCGCGCAATTGGCTGAATTGTTTGCCGGCGACATCGACTTTCGGCGTGATTTGCAACCCGGCGATCGGTTCAACGTGGTTTACGAAACCCTGGAAGCCGATGGCGAAGTGCTCAAATTTGGCAGGTTGCTGAGCGCCGAATTTGTAAACAACGGCAAATCGCACCAGTTGATGTGGTTCCAAGCCCCGGGCGAAAAGGGTGGGTACTACAACTTTGATGGCCAAAGCATGCGCCGGGCTTTTTTGGCGTCTCCACTGGAGTTTTCACGGGTTAGCAGTGGTTACGGCATGCGTTTCCACCCCATTTCGGGTGGCCAAAAGGCCCACTTGGGCATTGACTACGCCTCGCCCACAGGTACACCGGTGCGAACCGTGGCCGATGGAACCGTTGGTTTTGCCGGCTGGCAAAACGGTTACGGCAACGTGGTGGTGGTTGAGCACAGCCAGAACAAATCCACGCTTTACGCCCACCTCAGCCGCATCAACGTGCGCAAAGGCCAGCGCGTAGACCAAGGAACAACCGTGGGCTTGGTGGGATCCACCGGCGCCTCCACAGGCGCTCACTTGCACTTTGAATACAAGGTCGGCAAACAGCATTTCGACCCGCTGACCATTGCCCGGCAAACCGAAGGCAAGCCGATTCCGGCGCAAGCCAAAGCGCAGTTCAAACAGGTGGCACAGCAAATGCGCAGCCAACTGAATGCGGCTTCTGTGGTGGTTCAAGCGAGCGCCCAGTAAGTCAGGCAGTGCCCTTGTCTTATTGCATAGGCTTGATGTCGGGCACCTCGCTCGATGGGGTGGATGGGGCCTTGCTTGCTTTCGATGAGAACACCCCGGGCGGCATGCGGGTGGCCGCTAGCTGCGGTCAAGAACTGCCCAGACAGCTTCGCGCTGCGCTGTACGACTTGAACCAACCGGGCACCAACGAACTGCATCGTGCCGCCTTGGCCACCCATGAATTGGTCCAGGTTTACGCCCAGGTAAGCCTGCAGTTGGTGCACCAAGCGGGTGTTCCCAAATCGCAAATCGCCGCCATTGGCGCCCATGGGCAAACAGTTAGACACCAGCCACCCAGCCCCTACCTGAAACACCCCCCCTACACTTTGCAGTTGAACAACCCGGCCTTGTTGGCAGAATTGACCGGCATACCCGTGGTGGCCGACTTCAGGACCGCTGATGTAGCGGCTGGCGGACAAGGTGCACCGCTGGTGCCCGCTTTTCACCACGCAGTGTTTGGCAAAACAGGCGCATCTGTTGCGGTCGTCAACATAGGCGGCATTGCCAATGTGAGCGCTTTGTGTGCCAGCGGCAAGGTATTTGGGTTTGACACTGGGCCCGGCAACGCCCTGATGGACTCTTGGTGCCAACAGCACATCGGGCAAACCTACGACGCCAATGGCTCCTGGGCCGCCCAGGGCAGCAGCTCAGCCGGGCTGCTCAACCGAATGCTGGCAGAGCCCTACTTCGCCCAACCAGGTATCAAAAGCACCGGCCGAGACTTGTTCCACTCCGCTTGGTTGATGCGCATGCTCGAGCAACAAGGTGCCCCAATTCGCCCTCAAGACGTTCAAGCCACGCTGCTGGAATTGACCGCCATCAGCATTGCAAATGGCATCGAACAGGCTTTCGTGGGGGAAACTGCCGCCCAAACCGTGCTGCTTTGCGGTGGCGGCGCCAAAAACGGGGCTTTGGTGTTGGCCTTGCAAAACGCCCTGCAGGGCAAGCACGTCACACCAACAAGCGAACTGGGCTGGCCCGTGGACTTGGTTGAAGCCGCCGCGTTTGCTTGGCTCACCCATCAGCACCTTGTGGGCCTGCCGGGCAACCTACCTGCGGTCACAGGGGCCCACCGCCCCAAGGTGTTGGGCGGGTACTACCCGGCTTGAATGCTCTGACCTGAAAATCAAACGCTGAAGCTGGAGCCGCAGCCGCAGGTGGTGGTGGCGTTGGGGTTTTTGATCACGAACTGCGCACCCTGCAGGTCTTCTTTGTAGTCGATTTCAGCGCCCACCAAGTACTGGTAACTCATGGCGTCGATCAGCAAAGACACGCCGTTCTTTTTCATTTCGGTGTCGTCTTCGTTCATGATTTCGTCGAACGTGAAACCATACTGGAAGCCCGAACAACCGCCGCCCTGCACAAACACGCGCAGTTTCAAATCAGGGTTGCCCTCTTCAGCAATCAGATCGGCCACCTTGGCTGCGGCGCTGTCCGTGAAAATCAACGGAGCGGGCATTTCGGTGTCTACGGTTTCAGCTAAAGCGCTCATGGTTTACTTTCAATAAAACAATACGAGAATAGTACATCAAAACAGTCGGGTATAGGGCCTTGCGCCACCAACCCCATTCGCCCACCAAGGCCTTTCAACAAAAAACCGCCCGAGGTTTGCACCCGGGCGGTTTTGAGCAGGCACCTGCGTGAACCGAAACCGATTAACGCTTGGAGAACTGCTTGCGACGGCGCGCAGAACGCAGACCGACCTTTTTACGTTCGACTTCGCGGGCATCGCGGGTCACGTAACCGGCGGCGCTCAGTGCAGGCTTCAAAGCTGCGTCGTAGTCGATCAGGGCGCGGGTGATACCGTGACGAACCGCACCGGCCTGGCCGGATTCACCACCGCCATGCACGTTGACTTGCACGTCGAAAGTGGCTGCGTTGTCGGTCAGCAGCAGGGGCTGCTTGGCAATCATGATCGAGGTTTGACGGCCAAAGAACTGTTCAATGTCTTTGCCGTTCACCGTGATCTTGCCGGTGCCTTTTTTCAGAAACACGCGGGCGACGCTGGATTTGCGACGGCCGGTGCCATTGTTCCAATCACCAATCATGGCAGCTCCTTAAATGTCCAACACTTTGGGTTGCTGGGCGGTGTGCGGGTGCTCAGCGCCACCGTACACTTTGAGCTTCTTGATCATGGCGTAGCCCAGGGGACCCTTGGGCAACATGCCTTTGACCGCCTTTTCCAGCGCGCGGCCGGGGTGCTTGGCCTGCAGGTCGCGGAAGTTGGTGCCGTAGATACCGCCCGGGAAACCCGAGTGACGGTAGTACATTTTGTCCAGGGCTTTGGTGCCCGTGACTTTGAGTTTGGCGGCGTTAACGACGACGATGAAGTCACCGGTATCGACGTGAGGGGTGTAAATGGCTTTGTGTTTGCCGCGCAACCGGAGTGCCACTTCGCTGGCAACACGTCCGAGCACCTTATCGGTGGCGTCAACCACAAACCACTCGTGCACCACCTCAGCGGGCTTGGCGCTGACGGTTGTTTTTTGCATGAGATTTCTCTTTAAAGAGGGTTTGGGAAGGCTCTTTTCCACGGTCGGTGTTGCTCTTGTGGCAACCTCTTAGGTGGTGTTTGCGCGTAGGGCTTGCGCCGTTCTGCACCTTCGCCGCGGAGCCAAAATTCGCTGCGAAGCCTTCCATTATAGGGGTTTAGCACCTTTGATGCAATTGGCTGCCCTGCACCCCATGTGTTGGGGTACCATGCCCGCATGTTCAGTTACCGCCACGCCTTCCACGCGGGCAACCATGCCGATGTGCTCAAGCACATGACGCAGGTCGCCCTCCTCCAATACCTTCAGCAAAAAGACACCGGTTTGCTGCTGGTGGACACCCATGCCGGCGCCGGCGTGTACCGACTGGACCAGGAACATGCCCGCACATCTGCCGAGTCAGACAACGGCATTTTCAAACTGCTCAAGGCCAGCCGCAGCGGCGATGCGCCGCCTGCAGCGGTACAAGCCTACTTGGAACAAGTGTTGGCCGCCAACTACGGTGGCGACTTGCGCACCTACCCGGGCTCACCCTGGATCAGCCAGGCCATGCTGCGCCCTCAAGACAAGCTCAAACTGTTCGAGGTGCACCCCACCGACAGCAAGTTGCTCGAAAAGCACGTGGAGGAGTTGGGCAAAGGCAAACAGATCGAGGTGCTGCGGCGCAACGGCTTCGAAGGTCTCAAAGCACTGCTGCCGCCGCCCACCCGCCGCGCCCTGGTTCTGATGGACCCGAGCTACGAGCTCAAAACCGACTACTCCGATGTGGTCACCACGGTAGACGACGCGATTCGACGCTTCCCTACCGGCACATTTGCCATTTGGTACCCTGTGATCGGGCGCCCCGAAGCCCACGCCATGGCGCGCAAGCTCAAAACACTGTCAACCCAAAATGGGCGAGCCTGGGTGCAGGCTGAGCTGAACGTGGGCCTGAACCCCGCAAACGCGAACACCGCACAAGCCGCACAAGGGCGAGGCCACGCCGCCATGCGCGCCAGCGGGATGCACGTGATCAACCCACCTTTCACCCTGGCCGCCCAGCTGCGAGAGGCTTTGCCGTGGGTGATGAAAGCGTTGCGCGAGCCTTCGGGGGCCACCTGGACGGTGGAACACGGCGGACAGTGAGCCTGCCCTCATCTCACATCGCGTAAACCCCTAATAATTAACCAACCGATCGGTCGGTTAATTATTTACAATCCGCTTCACCCCTGTGTGTGGAGAAGCGCATGTACACCCAAGCCCTGGACTTGCCAGATGGACAACGCCCCAGCGGCGTCAAACCGCTGACCGACCCGGCGCTGCAAGCCCGTTTTGATGAACGGATTGACGCCGATGGCCGCATCGAACCGCAAGACTGGATGCCCGAGGCCTACCGCAAAACCCTGGTGCGCCAGATCAGCCAGCACGCGCACAGCGAAATTGTGGGCATGCTGCCCGAGGGCAATTGGATCAGCCGCGCCCCCAGCCTCAAGCGCAAAGCCATTTTGATTGCCAAGGTGCAAGACGAAGGCGGCCACGGCCTGTACCTGTACAGCGCTGCCGAGACCCTGGGCACCAGCCGCGACCAAATGCTGGACGCCCTGCACACCGGCAAGGCCAAGTACAGCTCCATCTTTAACTACCCCACCCTCACCTGGGCCGACGTGGGTGTGATCGGTTGGCTGGTGGACGGCGCGGCCATCATGAACCAGATACCGCTGTGCCGCTGCAGCTACGGCCCCTACGCCCGCGCCATGGTGCGGGTGTGCAAGGAAGAAAGCTTTCACCAGCGCCAAGGCTACGAGGCCCTGCTGGTGATGATGCAAGGCACACAGGCGCAAAAAGACATGGTGCAAGACGCCGTCAACCGCTACTGGTGGAAGTGCCTGGCCATGTTTGGCCCGCCCGACGCCGA
>JBDKEX010000128.1:0-7096 GCA_039798985.1 Pseudomonadota bacterium
GAAAGGGTTCGCTTGTGCTGAAGCCAAAAAACGGCTGGGTGTTGTCCCACACCATGGGTGTGCGCAATTTGTGATCGCCCCCCAAGCCTGCGCCACCGGCCATTCCAAATTCTTCGCCGTAATACACAAAAGGTGGAGCCGGTTGTTGCAGGATGTAGGTGGCCGCGGCAAGCCGGTAGCGTTTTTCATTGCCTCTTACTCGGTCCCAGAGACGTTGTCCCGCAAAAGCATCGTGGTTGGAGGCAAAACCCGCCAATCCAAGGGGAGCGTTCACAAAATAGCCGGCTACTTTTTCTGCTGCAGCGGGGTCCCCCATAGCGGCACCCACTACGCGGTTGTTGTGGCCGAAGGCAAATGAGCTGCCACAAGAGTTGGGTTTGGCAAAACCCACAGAATCTCCGGGGGCCTCGCAAATCAAGAAACGGTTGTCGTAGCCCTCGATCAAACGCTTGATGCCATTCATGATCACGTGGTTTTCGGCGTGCCCTTCCCAAGCCAAGGGGCCGTCTTCGACCAGGTTGCCAACGGCGTCGAACCGAAAACCGTCGACACCCCGGTTGAGCCAGAAACGCAGGTTGTCGTGGTGCCAGGCCAGGACTTTCGGGTTGCGCAGATTGAAGTCTGGCATTTGGTCCCAAAAGCCTGCGAAGTAGGCGCCATACTCGTCTTCATGCCAGGGGTTTTTGCCGTAAATGCTCCATCCCGCTGGTACCTCTTTCTGCCACAAGTACCAATCGCGGTGAGGGCTTTTGGGCGCAGATCGGGCGCTCTCAAACAAGGGGTGATCCGCACCGCTGTGGTTGATCACGTAGTCAATGATGACGCCAATACCGCGCTGGTGCGCTTGTTGAATCAACTCGTCAAAGTCTGCCAGCGTTCCGTAGTCGGATTCAATGTCTCGGTAATCGGTGACGGCGTAACCATGGTCTTGGTCTTGGCTGCGGGTAATGGGCATCAGCCAAAGCCCCGACACACCCAACGATTGAAGGTAGTCCAGCCGCTGGGTCAGGCCCTTGAGGTCGCCAATCCCGTCAGCGTTGCTGTCTTGGTAGCCTCGAACATAAATTTGCATGAATGTGCCGTGCTTCCAGTCGGGTGGAAGCGGGCTGGCCGAGTGCACCGCCGGCACCGGCCGTGTGGCCTGCGCCAGTTGATCCGACAGGGATTGCGCGTGGCTGGACGGCCCAACCAGGGTGCAGGCCATGACCAGCCCGCCCAGGCAAGCTTTGCGACGTTTCCAATATGCGGGGTGGATCATGACTGTTCTTGAGCTGGGTTACTGGCAAGGCTTTTCTTCGCGGCCTTTTTTGGCTTCTTCCAAGGTGAAGTAAATCTTGCGGTCCCCGCTGTTGACCCAGATTTCCTTGTTCTCCTTGCCGCTGAACTTCATGTCTTTGCCTCCTTGTTCTTTGGAGTCACCCTTGTGAATGATGTAGTTCACGGTTTGAGAGCTGCCGTACTCGGCCAAGTCGGTGTGCCAGTAAACGCCAAAATCGCTGGTGCCAGTGGGAGGCATGGGTTTTTGCCATTCCACGCCGGGCAGCGGGATGCCTGGGTTTTTCCAGGTGTGCAGGCCCCAGCCTTCGAAGTTTTTGTCGCATCGGCTGTAGTTGATGCCCACTTTGCCCTCGGGCACCTGAGCTTGGGCACCGATCAGAGTGGTGCCCAAGGCCACGGCGGCCAAAGCTTTTACGGTCAATGAACGAATGTGCATGGAAATCTCCTAGTTGTGGTGGGAACAAAACCCCTGCGCGGGGCGAAAACGAAAGTGTGGAAAGGAGTCAGCCTTTGATACCGCCCGCCGTGAGGCCGGCGATCATCCACTTTTGAGCAAGCACAAATACCAGGGTGATGGGCAAGCCGGACAGAATGGCCACGGCGGCAAAATCGCCCCACTTGAAGTTGTGTTCGGCCACGAATTTTTTGGTGCCCACGGCGAGCGTGAGGTTGTGATCGGTGTTTAGCAGGACCGATGCCACCGGGTATTCGATCAACACCCCAATAAAAGCGAGCAGGAAAACCACCACCAGAATTGGAATCGCCATGGGCAGCAACACCAAGCGGAAGGTTTGCCACGGCGTGGCACCGTCCACCTTGGCGGCCTCTTCAATTTCGTAGGGGATGGTGTCGTAGTAGCCTTTGATCGTCCAGATGTGCATGGCGATGCCACCTGAGTACGCCAACAGCAGGGCCCAATGGCTGTCGATGCCGAAAGCGGGAAAGGCCGAGCCGAGACGGTCGAAAATGGCGTAAATGGCCACCAGTGCCAGCACAGCAGGGAACATTTGCATCAGCATCAGGCCGGTCAAGACCTGCTCGCGCCCACGGAACCGCATTCGTGCCAGCGCATACGCGCCGGTGGTCGAAAAAAGCAGGGTGATCAGGCCTGAGAGCGTGGCCACTTTGATCGAATTCCACAACCAGCGCAGCACGGGCAGTTCGGGTTCCACCAAGCTGCCGTCCGGTCCCTGGTAAGGCAGACCCAAGGCGTAGCGCCAATGTTCGAGGCTGATGGTGTCGGGAATGAGGCTGCCGGTCGCGAAGTTTCCGGGCCTGAACGACACTGACAACGCCACCAAGAAGGGGAAGACCACTGCCGCACACAGGAAAACAAGAAAGGCATGCGCAGCCAACACGCGCCAACGCTGGGATTTGTCTAGAACAATTGCCATGGTCGCTCCTCAACGTTTGTCGGTTTGGGCTACTTTGGAGTAGCGCATTTGAAGCAGGGTGATGCCAGCAACGATCAGGAAGATCACGGTTGACACGGCGGACGCCAGACCGAACTGCTGGCCCGAATCTTGGAAGGCGATGCGGAAGGTGTAGGACACCAAAATATCGGTGGTGCCTGCGGGTACCGCGATGTCCAAAAAGTCGGGGCGTCCGCCCGTTAACAGCGTGATCAGGACGAAATTGTTGAAATTGAATGCAAACGACGAGATAAGCAAGGGCGTCAGAGGCTTGAGAATCAAGGGCAGAGTGATGCCGAAGAAGTTGGTCAATGGGCCAGCTCCCGCAACGGCTGACGCTTCATACAATTCAGATGGAATGGACTTGATCAAGCCCATGCAAATGATCATCATGTAGGGGAAGCCGAGCCAGGTGTTCACGATCAGCAACATGGCTTTGGCCAGGAAGGGGTCGGAGAACCAAGCGGGCTTGATTCCGAACAGTCCTTCCAAAATCATGTTGATTTCCCCCAAGTTTTGGTTGAATAAGCCTTTGAAAATCAGGATCGAGATGAAACCTGGAACGGCGTAGGGCAAGAACAGCAGCAACTGGTATACCTTGCGACCTTTGAGGCTGTCCCAACTGAGCAGCACAGCCAAAAACATACCCAATGAGGCTGCAAACAACACAGTCAAACCGCTGAAGGCCACCGTCCAGCCAAAAATGCGCAGAAAGGGCTCGCTGAATTTGCTGTCTGTGAAGATGCGTTTGTAGTGCGCCAAGCCGACATTGACCTTGAAGCCAGGCTGCACTTTGGTGCCGTCGGGTGTTTCAAAGTAGCCGGAGCTAAGGTTGGGCACCAGGCGCTGGTTTTTTGCCGTTTCCAACAAAGCGCCATCGGGTTCGAGTTGGTACCGGTGTTTGGTGGGCGAAAACTTTCTCAGCGAAGCGAGTTTGATCTCTTCGCCATCCGGTGTTTTGAACGTGATGGGCTTGAGCGCTGCTTGGTAGGCGATCACCTCCTTCAGTGCCAGAGGGTCGTTCAACGCCAGCTGGGCTGTATTGAGCGGTTCCAGTTGGACCGTCAGTGGCCGGACTTTGGCCAAGGCAAGGGCAGGAGACACGAAGGCACTTGTTTCATCGTCTTCGTCTTCCATGCGAACACGAAATTCGCTTCCGTCGGCATGCAAGGTAAACAGGTATTGCTTGGCGTCTTCTTCAACGTAGGTTTCGTCCAGCAGGTACTGCCGGGCCCGTTCAAAGTCCAAAAGATTTTGCGAACTGTAGTTGGTGAATCCTATGGTTACCGTATAAACCATAGGGAAAACCACAAAAACGACTGCCGCTGCAATGCCAGGAAACAGGTATCGCAAGGCCCCCGTTTTGGCCGATGTGTAAGTCCAGGCAGCCAGCGATGCAATGATCAGTACCGTGGCCGCCAGCAAGGTTTCACCCACCGTGTAGAGCAATGTGGCCATGTAAAGCATGCCCAGTGTTGCAACCGCCAAAAGCAGGGCGCCGCCGTATTGGCGCAAAAAGTGGTGCAATTTCATGACTCGTGCCAGTAGGCGAAACCTTGTGTTGTTTTTACTTGGAGAGGATGCGTTTTGCGGCGCCGTCCATGGCCTCTTTAGGGGACTGGCGTCCCTCCATCACATTGCCCAAAGCAGACACCATGGCTGACCAGAATCGACCCATTTCGGGGTTGTTGGGCATAGGTGCGCCGTCTTGGGCAGAAGCCATGGTGGCCGAGATATTGGCATCTGTCTTCAGCTCTGCGTAGTAGGCTTTGCTGGCTGGCGCCCCGATGGGTTCGGCTTCATTGATGGTTTTGAGGCCTTTGAGCGACAGCATGTGGTTCTCGATGAATTCGATGGCCAGCTCTTTGTTGGGCGATGATTTGTTGATCATCACGCCCTTGACGCCCACAAAAGGTGCAGCCTTTTTGCCGTTGACCATGGGAATTTTTGCGACGCCGAAATCGATCTTGGCTTTTCGCAGGTTGTCCCAGCTCCAGGGGCCGTTGATCATCATGGCCACTTGACCTTGGGCCATGGCCCCTTCCATTTCGGCGTAGCCGCTGCCTTCCGGCATGTATTTTTCCCGCAGCATCTTGTTGAGCAGTTCCACGCCCTTGAGCGCTCCAGCGTTGTTCACCCCGGTGTCACTGGCGTCGTAAGTGCCATCGGCTTTCAGCTTGAAGGCGTAGCCGCCGTTGGCTGCCAGCAGGGGCCAGGTGAAGTAGGTGTTGGTGTAGTCCCACAGGATGGCTTTTTTGCCCTGGCCCGACAGCTGCTTGTCCAGTGCCAGCACATCTTCAAAGGTTTTGGGCGGGGTTTTGACCAAGGCCTTGTTGTAAACCAGGGAAACTGCCTCGATGGCGTAGGGGTAGCCCCAGGTTTTGCCGCCCACAGTGAAGGCTTTCCATGCCAGGGGGTCTATGTCGCCTTGGATTTTTTTGTTGGGTGTCACCGGTTGGATCAAGCCGCCCGCAATCCATTCGCCAATCCGGTCGTGGGCCCAAATCCAGATGTCCGGGCCCTTGCCTGCAGCAGCCGCTTGCTGGAATTTGCCGGGCCCGTCTTCAGGGGCCTCTACCACCACCGGTACACCGGTTTTCTTGGTGAATTCATCGGCCACTTTTTGCAGGCCTTTGGTACCGTCCACACTGAACCAGATCAGGAGTTTGCCGGGTTCTGCGGCGTGTGCGCTCATGGGGGACAGCCCAGCAAACAGGGCGGCAGTGCTCAAGGCACTCAGGGTGAAGGCTTTCAGCGGTTTTTTCATGGTGGGGTCCTTGGGATGGATCGGTTGGGGGAATCAATCAGGCCAAACGGGGCAGGGCGTTGCCGTTTGAGTCGAACAAATGGGCTCGGTGGCTCGGCACGTGCAGGTAGGCTTGCTCGTCTGTGGTCAGGGTGTCTTCGGCATCGGCGCGCACCACCAAATGCTTTAAACCCGCCGCGGATGCGTAGAGGTAGGTCACGTCGCCAAGGTGTTCCGAAGCCTGGATGGTTGAAGTGAATGCGTTTTCGGCAGGCTGGCGGGTGGCCGTGAGGTGCTCGGGGCGAACGCCCAGCGTTACTTTGTCGCCCATCTTCAGGGTTTCGGCCTGCACGGCCACTTTGATCAATGAACCGCCCTGCAAACGGACTTCAGCCTCTGTGGCTGAAGCCTGGGTAACTTCTGCAGGTAAAAAATTCATGTTGGGGGAGCCAATGAACCCGGCCACAAACAAGTTGGTCGGGTGCTTGTACAACTCCATGGGCGTGCCAACTTGTTCAACCCGCCCCTCATGGAACACCACGATGCGATTGGCCAGGGTCATCGCTTCGACCTGATCGTGGGTGACGTAAATCATGGTGGTTTGCAGTTCGCGGTGCAGTCTGGCCAGTTCAACCCGCATTTGCACCCGGAGTGCAGCGTCGAGGTTGGACAGCGGTTCGTCAAACAGAAACACCCCTGGTTTGCGCACAATGGCACGACCAATGGCCACGCGTTGCCGTTGCCCTCCCGACAAATCTTTGGGGCGCCGTTCCAGCAAGTGCTCGATTTGCAAAATTTGGGCGGCTTTGTTCACCGCTTCTTCGATTTCGTGGCCGTCGTACCCAGCCAATTTCAGCCCAAACGCCATGTTCTTGGCCACATTCATGTGCGGGTAAAGCGCATAACTTTGAAACACCATGGAAATGCTGCGTTTTGAAGGCGGGATCTCGTTGACCAATTCATCGCCTATCCACAGCTCCCCACTGGTGATGTCCTCCAGCCCCGCAATGCAGCGCAGCATGGTGGACTTACCACAGCCCGAGGGGCCCACAAAAACGACGAATTCGCCGTCTTGGATGTCCAGGTCAATGCCGTGCAAAATTTCAGCGTCACCGAACGCTTTGCGCAGTTTTTTGAGCTTGAGTTGTGACATGGTGTTCAGGCAGCAAGTGCCGCAAAATAGACGCCGTAGGGGGGCAAAGTGAGTTCTTGGGCTGCTGCCCTGCCTTGCTGCGTTGCGGGCAAACCCGGGACCACGAGTGACTGCTTGACCTGCAAGCCTGTAGGCCATGGAAGGGTTTGTGTTTCTGTGCTCAAGTTGAAAGCGCAGAGCAAAGCGGGCGTTTTGGGCGTTGGGTTTTTGCTGCGCACCCAAACCAGCGTCTCTTTGCCGCCGTCGAGGTAGGTCACATCGCCCGTCACCAGCGCCGGGTGCTGCTTGCGCCAGGCCAGAAAGCTGCGCATAAAGTGCAGCGGGGCGTCCGGGTCCGCCTCGGCCACATCCAGCGCGCGCGCCTGGTGCGCCGCCACCACCGGCAGCCACGGCTTGCTGGCCACCCCGTTGGTAAACCCCGCGTTGACCTGCGTGCTCTGCCAGGGCATGGGTGTGCGGCACCCATCCCGCCCTTTGTACTCGGGCCAGAATGCGATCCCCGGTGGG
>JBDKEX010000129.1:0-22100 GCA_039798985.1 Pseudomonadota bacterium
TGGCAACTGGGGCACTCAGGCCGTAATCAGCTGCAAATTTGGTCATGACAATCGACCCCAGGGCCATGACCATGCCGCAGGACAGGTCGATGCCAGCGGTCAGGATGATCAGGGTTTGGCCTATTGCGATGGTGCCCACCACCATGACCTGTTGCAGGATCAATGAGAAGTTCTGAACGGTCAGGAAGTTCTCGTGCTGGAACGAAAAGAAGGCGCAGGCCAGCAACAATGCAATAGCCGGACCTAACGTTCCCATAGGGGGGAGTTTGGCTTTGAGCGTGTTCATGGGATGGGCTTTAAAAATCTCTCGCGTCAGCCGGTCCGTGTTGAACAGCAATACGCCTGAGAGGGATCGAAAGCCCCGCGATGGAGGCTTTCGAGGGATGGGCCAGCCGAAGGCCGGCCCGCACTCAGATTTGATACCCGGTGTGGCCGGATATCAAAACCAATCAGTCACCCCAGCACTGGCCACGTGCGGTTTTGGTGTCGATGCTCTTGATGCCAGAAACGGCCTTGGCAACCACCAGGTCCACACCGGTGTCGGTGTAACCGCTCTGACGCTTGCCGTCCTTGGCGTATTGCACGCCAGCGGCCACACCCATGGAAGCCATCTTCAGGGGGTACTGCATGCTGGTTGCAGCGATCACGCCTTTTTCAACGTTGCCCACGCCGTTGGAACACATACCGTCAACACCCAGGATCACAACGTCTTTTTCTTTGCCAGCGGCTTTCAGGGCTTTGTAAGCACCGGCAGCTGCGGGTTCGTTGATCGCGTAAACCACGTTGATGTTGCCGTTCTTCTGCAGGCAGTTTTCCATACCGGTCTGGCCTTTGGCGGCGTCGCCGTAGCTGTCAGCCATACAAACCACTTCTGCGGGTTGAGCCAATTCGTTGCTCTTGGCGTCCAGGGTCTTCAGGCCGTAACCAGCCAAGAAGCCGTTGTGACGCTGTGCGCCCACGGGGTGGCCGGGGAACAAGTCCATGGTGGCGATCACGGGCTTTTTGCCACCCAGCACTGCTTTGGCGTAGGCGCCAATCAGCTCGCCTGCCTTGTAGTTGTTGGTGGCGAACAGGGCGTCGGCTTCACCCACGGGGCTGTCCAGGGCAATCACTTGCACGCCTTGAGCTTTGATCTTCTTGATGGTGGGGATGATGGCATCGCCAGAAGAGGTGATCAGGATGGTCTTGGCACCGGCAGCGACCATGTTTTCCATGGCGGTGATTTGGCCAGCGGTGTCGCCGTCTTGCTTGCCAGCAGCGCTCAACAGCTTGGCGCCCAGTTTCTTGGCTTCGGCTTCAGCGCCTTCCTTCATTTTCACGAAGAAAGGGTTGGATTCGGTTTTGGTGATCAGGCCGATCACGGGTTGGCTCTGAGCAAATGCAGACATAACGGCCATGGATGCGGCAGCTACCAGGCTCAGGCGAACGGTGTTTTTGAAAGACATGAAAACTCCTCTTGGATGGATCGGATGGACACGGCAAGCATGTCGTTTTGCCGTGGCGGAAGTGTCCCCCAAGCTAAAAACTAAATCAATATGATTTACTTAGTGTTTTCCCTAATCCCGTGATCGATCCCCTTGAGCAAACTTGTGTGGCAACACACGGGCGCCCGACTGTTGCGCGGCGGGTGGGGCGCGTGGTTGAAAGGTTCGGGGCCTGCTTGCCCTGGTGCGCCGCAAACCGTGTTACAGCAAACTTGCAAAACAAAGTAACTTAGTTACAATCGATTGGACCTGAGTCTTCCAAACGGTAAACAAATCATGCGTGACGCGGAAACTTCAACTTTGGACATCGTGATTTTTGGCGGTGCGGGCGATTTGTCCTGGCGCAAGCTGCTGCCCTCTTTGTACATGGCGCACCTGCACGGGCGACTGGAAGACGGTTGCCGCATCGTGGGGGTGGGGCGCAACGCCTGGACCCGAGACGATTACGTTGCCTTCATAGACAAACAGTCGCCCCCGCATTTGGAAAACGGCGCGTTTGATGCCGCGGTGTGGCAGAGCTTTTTGGCCCGCCTGGACTTTGCGAGCCTGAATGCCACCTCCGCCGAGGGTTACGCCAAGCTGGCGCAAACCTGCCAAGCGGGCTCCACCAAGGTGTTTTATTTGGCCACGGCCCCCAGCTTGTTCACCACCATTTGTGAACACCTCAACCAGGCGGGCTTGATCGACAAACAATCCCGGGTGGTGCTCGAGAAGCCGCTGGGCCATGACTTGCCGTCGGCCCAGGCCATCAACGATGCGGTGGCCAAGCACTTTGACGAGCGCCAGATTTACCGGATTGACCACTACCTGGGCAAGGAAACGGTGCAAAACCTCATGGTGTTGCGCTTTGGCAATGCCATTTTGGAACCCCTTTGGCGTGCGCCTTACATCAAGAGCGTGCAAATCACGGTGGCCGAAACCGTGGGCGTGGGCACCCGCGCGGGCTTTTACGACCACACCGGCGCCATGCGCGACATGGTGCAAAACCACTTGCTGCAGCTCTTGTGCATTGTGGCCATGGAGCCGCCCATTTCCCTGGACCCGGACGACGTGCGCGACGAAAAGCTGAAGGTGCTGAAGTCCCTGCGCAAGATGGACTTGAACGACATCAAGCGCGACACGGTGCGTGGCCAGTACACCGAAGGTGTGGTGGAGGGCAAGCAGGTCAAAGGCTACTTGCAAGAAGCCGATGTGCCCGAGAACAGCCAGACCGAAACCTTTGTGGCCCTGCGCGCCATGGTCAACAACGCGCGCTGGGCGGGGGTGCCCTTCTTCTTGCGCACCGGCAAGTGCATGCAAAAGCGGCATTCCGAAATCATCATCGAGTACACCGAGCCACCGTTTTCCATTTTTGCTGGTCAGCCGCAGGGGTCGCATCCCAACAGGTTGGTCATCACTTTGCAGCCGGAAGAATCGATCCGCCTGCAAATGATGGCCAAGGAACCCGGCTCGGGCATGAACATGCAGCCGGTGTTTTTGAACCTGGACTTGCAATCGGCTTTCACCGAGCGCCGCGCCGAAGCCTATGAGCGGCTGTTGATCGACGTGATCAAGGGCCGATTGACCCACTTTATGCGCCGCGATGAATTGGAAGCCGCCTGGACCTGGGCCGACCCGATCTTGCAGACCTGGAAGCAAATGAACGACAAGCCTCGCCCTTACCCGGCAGGCAGCTGGGGGCCGGCCGCGTCATCGGCCTTGGTGGCCCGCGAAAACGCCGTCTGGGCCGAAGCGCAGTAAGGCCTGAAGTTTTTTGAACCTGAGCAAGCCACAGCCATGACCAGCACCTCTTCGCACCCTGTGCCTTTGAACGCCACGATTGCCCGCGTAACGCAGCGCGTGATCGAACGCAGCCGCGAAAGCCGCGCGACCTACCTGGCCACCCTGAACAATTTGCGCCGCCCCGACCCCTACCGCGCAGGCATGGGTTGCGCCAACGCCGCACACGCGTTTGCGGCCATGCCGGTCAACGACAAGTTGGTGCTGCGCCAAGAGCGGGCGCCCAATCTGGGCATTGTTACCGCGTACAACGACATGCTCTCGGCCCACCAGCCCTATGAACATTACCCGGAGCAAATCCGCACCACGGCGCGTGCGCTCGGGGCCACGGCGCAGGTGGCGGGTGGCGTGCCGGCCATGTGCGACGGCGTGACCCAAGGCTACGAGGGCATGGAAATGTCGCTGTTCTCGCGCGATGTGATTGCCATGGCCGCTGCGGTGGCCCTGTCGCACAACGTGTTTGACGGCGTGTTGTGCCTGGGCATTTGCGACAAGATCGTGCCCGGTTTGGTGATGGGCGCCTTGCAGTTTGGCCATTTGCCTGCGGTGTTTGTGCCCGCTGGGCCCATGACCTCGGGCCTGTCGAACGACGAAAAGGCCAAGGTGCGCCAGCTGTACGCGCAAGGCCTGGTGGACCGCCAAGCCTTGCTGGCCGCCGAAGAGGCTGCTTACCACGGGGCCGGCACTTGCACTTTTTACGGCACCGCCAACTCCAACCAAATGCTGGTGGAGATCATGGGCCTGCAGTTGCCCGGTTCGTCGTTTGTGAACCCGGGCACCCCCCTGCGCACGGCCTTGACCGACTTTGCCGTGCAACGCGTGCTGGCCATGGGTTCCAAAGGTAATGAACCCCTGGGCATGGGGCAGATCATCGACGAAAAAGCGGTGGTCAACGGCATCATCGGTTTGCTGGCCACGGGCGGCTCCACCAACCACACCCTGCACCTGGTGGCCATGGCCCGCGCGGCCGGGGTGCGCATCGATTGGGATGACTTTGCCGAATTGTCGGAAACCATTCCGCTGCTGGCCCGTGTGTACCCCAATGGCAAGGCCGATGTGAACCACTTCCACGCCGCCGGGGGCATGAGTTACCTGATTGCCCAACTGCTGAGTGCCGGTTTGCTACACGAAGACGTGAACACCGTGTTGGGCCACGGCATGCACCGCTTTGCTGTGGAGCCTTGGTTGGACAACGGGCAGCTGGCCTGGCGTGCCGCCGCTGCCGAATCGGGCGACGAAACCGTGCTGCGCCCGGTCAGCAACCCCTTCAGCGCCGATGGCGGCTTGAAGCGCCTGCGTGGCAATCTGGGCCGGGCGGTGGTCAAGTCATCGGCGGTCAAGCCCGAGCACCGCCGTGTGCACGCGCCCGCTGTGGTGCTCGACAGCCAAGCCGCGCTGATCGACCTGTACAAACAAGGCGCGCTGAACCGCGACTTTGTGGCCGTGCTGCGCTTTCAGGGGCCGCAGGCCAACGGCATGCCCGAACTCCACAAGCTCACGCCCATTCTGGGGGTGTTGCAAGACCAGGGCTTCAAGGTGGCGCTGGTCACCGACGGCCGCATGTCCGGTGCATCGGGCAAGGTGCCGGCGGCCATACACGTCAGCCCGGAGGCCTTGGCAGGCGGCAATATTGCCCGGGTTCAAGACGGCGACATGGTGCTGTTGGACTGCGAAACCGGTGACCTTGCGCTGGAAGTGAGCGATGCCGAATTGGCTCAGCGCCCGCTGCCCACCCCCGATTTGAGTCGCAACGAACACGGTTATGGCCGTGAACTGTTCGGCTTGTTCCGACGCAACGCAGGGTTGGCCGAAAAGGGGGGATCGCCCCTGTTTGGCAACGACTGATCTGCACGATTGAACCTTTGATGTAACTTTTGCGACAGTTTTTCGCATAACCTTATTCTTTTATTTCATGACTACTCCTGTCTCAATGCCTGCCTTCCTGTCCCGAGTGGTGCCCGTGGTGGTGGTGACAGACGCTGCCCAAGCCGTGCCCATGGCACGGGCCCTGCTTGCCGGGGGTGTGGACGTGATTGAAATCACGTTGCGCAGCGCTGCGGCCTTGGCCGCGATCGAAGCGGTGGCACGCCATGTGCCCGAAATGGTGGTGGGTGCCGGTACGGTGACCCGCGCCAGCGAGGTGGCACAGGTGGTGTCGGCGGGCGCGCGTTTTGGCTTGTCGCCCGGCTACACCCCCGAACTGTTGGCAGCCGTGAAGGCAGCCGGCCTGCCATTCATGCCTGGCGTGGGCTCGCCCAGCGAGGTGATGGCCGTGCGCGACCTGGGTTTTTCTTTGATGAAGTGCTTCCCTGCAGCCCAACTGGGTGGCGTGGAAGTGCTCAAGGCCTGGGGCGGCCCCTTGCCCGATGTGCGTTTCTGCCCAACCGGTGGGGTGTCGCTCTCCAACATGGGGCAGTTTCTGGCCCTGCCCAACGTGGCCATGGTGGGCGGTTCGTGGCTCACGCCTGCGGCGGCCGTGCAGGCGGGCGATTGGGCCCGCGTCACCGAACTGGCGCGCGAAGCCACGGGCGCAGCGGCCAAGGTATAAAGCGTTTTCTCAACCCCTTCGAGGAACACCCCATGACCACGCCACCCTTCGTCGCTCCCCAACAACGCCCGGCCTGGCAAGCGTTGCAGGATTTGGCACAGCAACCGCTGCCGCATTTGCGAGATTTGTTGGCCACGGCCGATGCGCAACGCACCCAGCGCTTGCAGTTCGAAGCGGCGTCACTGCGCCTAGACGCGCAACGCCAGCAAGTCACCACAGCGGTGCTCGATGCTTTGCTGAAACTGGCAGACGAGGCCGGTGTGTTGAACCAGGCCGCGGCCCAGCGCCAGGGTGCGCACATCAACGCCACCGAAGACCGTGCTGTGCTGCACGTGGCCTTGCGCGGCGCCGGTATGGCCAACCCGCCTTGGGGTCAGGCCCTTTCCGACGGGGTGAATGCCGAACTGGACAAATTCTTGAATGCCGTTGAGCGGCTGCGCGACGGCAGCTGGAAAGGGTGCACCGGGGAGCGCATCACCAATGTGGTGAACATTGGCATTGGTGGTTCGGACCTGGGCCCGCGCATGGCGGTGCAGGCCTTGGACCACTGTGCCCACCCGGACATCAAGGTGCACTTTGTGTCCAACCCAGACGCCTGGGCCCTGCACGCCACCCTGCGCAGCCTCAAACCGCAGCAAACCGTGTTTGTGGTGCAGAGCAAAACCTTCACCACCCAGGAAACCCTGACCCTGGCCGCTTCGGCCCAGCGTTGGCTGACCGACGGTGGTATTGTGGGCGACCAGCAAAAGCCGCACCTGATTGCGGTAACCGCCTCGCCCCAGGTGTCAGAAAAGCTGGGTTACGCCCCAGAAAACACCTTTGGATTTTGGGACTGGGTGGGCGGGCGCTACTCGGTCTGGTCGGCCATCGGCTTGCCGGTGGCGGTGGCCATAGGGGCCGAGCGTTTTCGCGCCTTTTTGGCCGGTGCGCACGCCATGGACCAGCACTTCTGGACCGCGCCAGCCGAACGCAATATGCCCTTGATGATGGCCTTGTTGGGTGTTTGGAACCGCAATTTCCTGCAGTGCCCCACCCAGTTGATTTCGCCCTACGCCAGCCGCTTGGTGTACCTGGCCCCGTTTTTGCAACAGATGGACATGGAGTCCAACGGCAAAAGCACCCATGTGGATGGCAGCCCCGCGCAAGTGGGCACCGGCCCCATTGTTTGGGGCGGGCTGGGCATTGACGGCCAACACGCCTACTTTCAGCTGTTGCACCAAGGGCAGCACCGGGTGCCGGTCGATTTCATTGGCATGCAGACCGAAGACAGCCCACTGCCCCTGGCCGCAGAGCACCACCGCGTGGTGTTGCTCAACCTCAACGCCCAGGCCCAAGCGCTGGCCGAGGGCCGCGACGAAGCCGCCACCGCCACCGAACTCGCTGCTGGGGGCCTGAGCCCCGAACGGGTGCAAGAACTGGTCACGCACCGCAGCTTCCGCGGCAACGTGCCCAACTCCACCCTGTGGCTGCCCGAACTCTCGCCGTACACCCTGGGCGCCTTGATCGCCCTGTACGAACACAAGGTGTTTTGCCAGGCTGCCCTGTGGGGCATCCATGCCTTTGACCAATGGGGCGTGGAACTGGGCAAAACCATGGCCAAACGCATGGAAAACCAAGCTCGATGAAAAAAAACGCTCGCGAAGACTTCGCCAAAGACCAACCCCTGATCGACGACATTCGCCTGCTGGGGCGGTTGCTGGGCGATGCGATTCGCGAGCACGAAGGCGAGTCCGTCTTTGCCTTGATTGAGCAAATTCGCCAGCTGTCGGTGGCGTTTCGCCGCCAGGCGGACGAGGCCGCTGGCAAGGCGCTCAAGAAGCTGCTCAAGGGCCTGAGCAGCGAGCAAGCGGTCAGTGTGATCCGTGCCTTCACCTATTTCAGCCATTTGGCCAACTTGGCCGAAGACCGCCACCACATTCGCCGCCGTGGCATCCACGAACGTGCGGGGCATGTGCAAGAGGGCAGCCTGGCCCACACTTGGTCCCGTATGGATGCGGCCCAAATCAGCAAGGGCGACATCGCGCGCACCTTGGCCGAAGCCCACGTTTCACCGGTGCTCACCGCCCACCCCACTGAGGTGCAGCGCAAAAGCATTCTGGACGCCGAACGCGACTTGGCGCGCTTGTTGACCGCGCGGGACGACATCCACCTGCGCGCCCTGGCCCTGGACGGCGATCACCCCCAAGCCGACCCGGTGTTGAGCCGCGAATTGGTGGCCAACGAAACCCAAATGCGCGCCCGCATCACGCAACTGTGGCACACGCGCCTGCTGCGGTTCACCAAGCTCACAGTGGCCGACGAGATTGAAAATGCTTTGGGCTACTACCAAAGCACCTTTTTGCCTGAAATCCCGCGCCTGTACAGCGACATTGAACAGGCCTTGGGCACCGGGCACGTGCCATCGTTTTTCCGCATGGGGCAATGGATAGGCGGTGACCGCGACGGCAACCCCAACGTGAATGCCCAGACCCTGCGGTTGGCGCTGAAAAGCCAGGCCGACGTGGCACTGCGCCACCACCTGACCGAAGTGCACCGCCTGGGGGCAGAACTGTCCATGTCGGTGATGTTGCTGCCGGTGACCCCGCAGATGCAGGCCCTGGCCGACCGCTCGCCCGACCACAACGAGCACCGCCAGGATGAGCCCTACCGCCGTGCCTTGACCGGGGTTTATGCCCGCCTGGCCGCCACCCTCACTGCGCTGACGGGCGGCGAAGCGGCCCGCCACGCGGTGGCGCCCCAAAACGCTTACCGCAGCCCCGACGACTTTCTGGCCGATTTGCGCACCATCGATGCATCGCTGGTGGCGCAGGGTTGCGAAGCCTTGACCCATTTGCGCCTGCGCCCGCTGATCCGTGCGGTGGAGGTGTTTGGTTTCCACCTCGCCACGGTGGATTTACGCCAAAGCTCCGACCAGCACGAACTGGCCGTGGCCGATTTGCTGTCACACGCCCGCCTGGAGCCCGATTACAGCGCCCTGGACGAGGCCGCCAAGCAGCACCTGCTGGTGCGCTTGCTCAACGATGCGCGGCCCTTGCGCGTGCCGGGCGCGCCTTACACCGAACACACGCAAAGCGAGCTGGCGATTTTTGAAGCCGCGCTGGACATGCGCCAGCGCTTTGGCGCGCCTGCCATCCGCCACGCCATCATCAGCCACACCGAAACGGTGAGCGACCTGCTGGAAGTGCTGCTGCTGCAAAAAGAAGTGGGCCTGATGCGCGGCACCCTCAGCATCGACGCGCAAGCGCAGCTGATTGTGGTGCCTTTGTTTGAAACGATTGAAGACTTGCGCAACGCCCCCGGCATCATGCAGGCGTTTTACCGTTTGCCGGGTGTGGCGGCCATGGTGCACCGCAGCGGGGCCGAGCAAGACGTGATGCTGGGCTATTCGGACAGCAACAAAGACGGTGGCATTTTCACCAGCAATTGGGAGCTCTACCGCGCCGAAGTGGCTTTGGTGGCTTTGTTCGACGAGTTGTCGAAAGAGCACGGCCCGATCAAGCTGCGCATGTTCCATGGCCGCGGTGGCACGGTGGGCCGGGGCGGTGGGCCCAGCTACCAAGCCATTTTGGCCCAACCGGCGGGCACGGTGCGTGGCCAAATTCGGCTCACCGAGCAAGGCGAGGTCATCGGCTCCAAGTACGCCAACCCCGAAATCGGCCGGCGCAACCTCGAAACCTTGGTGGCTGCCACGCTGGAAGCCACTTTGGCACCCGCTGCCAAAGCGGTGCCCCAAAAGTACCTGGACGCTGCTGCGCAAATTTCGCAGGCCAGCATGGACGCTTACCGCGCCTTGGTCTATGAAACCCCGGGCTTTACCGATTACTTTTTCACCGCCACACCCATACGCGAAATCGCGGAACTCAACATCGGTTCGCGCCCCGCTTCGCGCAAGCCCTCCAAGCGCATCGAAGACTTGCGCGCCATTCCCTGGGGCTTCAGCTGGGGCCAGTGCCGCTTGACCTTGCCGGGTTGGTACGGCTTTGGCAGTGCGGTGGGCCGCTTGCAGGCCGAGCTGGGCGATGACAAAGCCCTCAAACTGTTGCAGCAAATGCACAAGCAGTGGCCCTTCTTTGGGGCCTTGTTGTCCAACATGGACATGGTGCTGGCCAAGAGCGACTTGTCGCTGGCCAAGCGCTATGCCGATTTGGTGCCCGACGCCAAACTGCGCAAAAAAGTGTTTGGCCTGATCGAGGCCGAATGGCACCGCACCCAAGAAGCGCTCAACCGCATCACCGGCGCGGCGCAACGGCTGGCCACCAACCGGGCGTTGGCGCGTTCCATTGAGCACCGCTTTCCGTATATCGACCCACTGCACCATTTGCAGGTAGAGCTCATCAGCCGTTACCGCGATGGCAATCAGGAAGAGAAGGTCAAGCGTGGCATTCACATTTCAATCAATGGCATTTCGGCGGGTTTGCGCAACACGGGTTGACCGCCCCATGCAAAACGCATCCATGGCCCGCGCCGTTGCAGGCCCATAGGAGCCCGTTGGAACGGTGCGCTCACGGCCGGCCGGACCGTGGGTGCGCGAAACCGGTGTTTTCCAGATGGCATAAGTGCTTTTGTTGATGGTCAATGGGGCAACACCTGTAACACACAGCACGAATAAATGATAAAACGCTTCAACCGCCCTGCGAGAGAGACAGCATGCTGAGTGACTACGATATAAAAGCGCTCCAACAAGCCGAGCACCACGATCCGTTTGCTGTACTTGGCATGCGCATTCAGGGGGCTTCTGTTTGGGTTCATTCCGTGTTGCCCGGTGCCTTGCAGGTCAAGGTACTGGACCGCAACACAGGCGAGGCGGTGGCCGAATTGCCGCGTTTGGGCCCGACCGACGTGTTCGGGGGCCGCATGGGGCGGCGGCGCAACCCGTTTGACTACCAGTTGCAAGTCACCTGGGCGCCGTTGCAGGCGCATGAAGCGCCCCCAGTAACGGTTTTGGAAGACCCGTACCGCTTCCCGCCGGTGTTGGGCGAAATGGACACTTGGTTGTTGGCCGAAGGCACGCACAAGCGACCCTATGAGTGTCTGGGGGCCCACCCCCGCGAAATGGATGGCGTGCGGGGCGTGGCCTTCGCCGTTTGGGCGCCCAATGCCAAGCGTGTCTCGGTCATAGGCAGCTTCAACCGCTGGGACGGTCGCTGCCACCCCATGCGCATGCGCCGCGAGTGTGGGGTGTGGGAGATTTTTGTGCCCGGATTGGTGGAGGGCACACTCTACAAGTTCGAGGTGTTGGCAGCCAGCGGGGAACGTTTGCTCAAAGCAGACCCCTTTGCTTTTCGTGCCGAATTGCGCCCCGACACCGCCAGCGTGGTGCAAGCCTTGCCGCCGGTGCAGCAAATACCCGAAGAACGCCGCGCCGCAAACGGTTTGGACCGCCCGGTCAGCATTTACGAGGTGCATTTGGGGTCGTGGCGCAAGGCCGATGGCTGGCGCTGGTTGAGCTACCGCGAGTTGGCCGACACCTTGGTGCCCTACGCGCGAGACATGGGCTTTACCCACTTGGAGTTGTTGCCGGTCAGCGAACACCCTTACGACAATTCCTGGGGCTACCAGCCGGTGGGTCTGTATGCGCCCACCTCTCGGTTCGGCACGCCCGAGGATTTCAAATACTTTGTGGACAAAGCCCACGAGGCCGGCTTGGGCGTGATTCTGGATTGGGTGCCTGCGCACTTCCCGACCGATGCCCATGGCCTGGGCCGGTTCGATGGCACCCACTTGTACGAACACGCCGACCCCAAAGAAGGGTTCCACCAAGACTGGAACACCCTGATTTACAACTTTGGCCGAGCCGAAGTGCGCAATTACCTGGTGGGCAACGCGCTGTTTTGGATCGAACGTTATGGCATTGATGGCCTGCGGGTGGATGCGGTAGCCTCCATGCTGTACCGCGATTACAGCCGCTCCGAGGGCCAGTGGGTGCCCAACAAATTCGGCGGCCGCGAAAACCTGGAAGCCATAGAGTTTTTGCGTCGCATGAACCACACGGTGGGGGTGGAATGCCCCGGCGCCATCACTTTGGCCGAAGAGTCCACGGCCTTCCCGGGCGTCAGCAGGCCGCCGAGCGACGATTTGCAAGGGGGTGGCCTGGGTTTCCACTACAAGTGGAACATGGGCTGGATGCACGATACCCTGAAGTACGCCGCCATGGACCCGGTGTACCGAACCCACCACCACCACCAGCTCACTTTTGGGTTGATGTACGCCTACACCGAAAATTTTGTCTTGCCCCTGTCTCATGACGAGGTGGTGCATGGCAAGGGTTCGCTGCTGGGCAAAATGCCCGGCGATGAGTGGCAGCGCTTTGCCAACTTGCGGGCGCTTTATGGCTTTATGTGGGCTTACCCGGGCAAAAAGCTGTTGTTCATGGGTTGCGAATTTGGCCAGCCCGGCGAATGGAACTCCAACGGGCAATTGCCGTGGGATTTGCTGGGTCATGCGCCGCACCAAGGTGTGCAGCGTTTGGTGCGCGACCTCAACAACGGTTACCGCGCCCACCCCGCCTTGCACGCCAAAGACGTGGACCCGCAGGGATTTGAGTGGATAGCCCACGACGACTCGGCGCAGTCGGTGGTGTCGTTCGTTCGCTGGGGCAAACATGGCGAATGCGTGGTGGTTGCTTGCAACTTCACGCCAGTGCCGCGGCAGGGCTATCGCTTGGGCGTGCCTTTGGCCGGTACCTGGGTTGAAATGCTCAACACCGACGCCGCAGCTTACGGCGGCAGTGGCTTGGGCAATGGCCCGCTGCACACGCAGGACAAACCTTCGCACAACCGCAACCAGTCGATGGAAGTGACACTGCCGCCCTTGGCCACGGTCATCTGGGTGTTCTACCCCTAAAGAGGATTTTTTGCATATGCCCCACCCAACCCTGACCCTGTTGCCGCCGCATTGGCACGCCCCTTTGGGCGCGACCTTGATGCAATCGTCAGGCGCCGCCGACGCGGCCTGGGCAGGAGGGGCAGGGGTGGTGTTTGCTTTGGCGGCACCCAACGCCCAGTCGGTGGACTTGTGTTTGTTCGATGCCGCAGGCAAGACACAAACCGCCTGTTGGGCCATGCCCGAGTGCCGCAACGGCGTGTGGCAGGGGTTTTTGCCGAATGCGGCGGCCGGCTTGGTCTTTGGCTGGCGGGTGCACGGCCCGTGGAAGCCCGAGGAGGGCTTTCGCTTCAACCCGAACAAGGTGTTGTTGGACCCCTATGCACAGCAGGTGGTGGGCCAGTACGACGGAAACCCTTTGCATTTGGGTTACCAACCCGAACAGGCCCTGCAGCAAGACACCCGAGACAATGCAGCGGTGGCCCTCAAAGCCGTGGTGGTGCCTGGTTTGCCCGCGCCCAGGCCATTGGCAGAGCCCGTGGCACCGGCCCGCCGCGTGTTGTACGAAATGCATGTCAAGGCCTTTACGGCCCGCCACCCCATGGTGCCCGAGGCCCTGCGCGGAACCTACGCAGGCTTGGCCCACCCGGCAGCGGTTGCGCACCTGAAATCACTGGGTGTCACCACCGTGAGCCTGATGCCCGTGGCGCACCGGGCCGACGAACCCCGCTTGCTGGCCATGGGGCTGGTGAACCACTGGGGCTACAACCCGGTGGCCTGGAATGCTCCCGAGGCCCGTTACTGGAGCGGCACCACGCCCAACCCGCGCCATGAATTTTTGCAGATGGTGGACACCCTGCATGCGGCGGGCTTGGAGGTGGTGTTGGACGTGGTTTACAACCACACCGCCGAAAGCGACGAGTGGGGGCCCACCTTCAATTTCCGGGGCATAGACAACGCCCTGTACTACCACCTGTTGCCCCACGACAAAGCGGGTTACATCAACTGGAGCGGTTGCGGCAATTGCGTCAACCTGGGCGAGCCTTTGGTGCTGCGCACCGTGCTCGACAGCCTGCGCCACTGGGTGCAAACCTACGGCGTCGACGGTTTCCGCTTCGACCTGGCACCGATTTTGGCCCGCGCCGCAGACCGCCCGGGCCACCATGCGCACCATTTCCAACCCAACGCGCCACTGCTGGCCGCCATAGCCCAAGACCCACTGCTGCGGCACAAACTGATGATTGCCGAGCCCTGGGACATAGGCCCGGGTGGTTACCAAATGGGGGGGTTTCCCACCGGTTGGCTGGAGTGGAACGACCGGTTTCGCGACACGCAGCGCAAATTTTGGCTCCACCATGGCGATTCGCGCGGCAATTTGGCCAACCGGCTGGCCGGTTCGAGCGATGTGTTCGGCCATGGGCGCCGCGGGGCCCACAGCAGCGTGAATTTTGTGACCGCCCACGACGGTTTCACTTTGCGAGACTTGGTGAGTTACTCGCGCCGGCACAACCATGCCAATGGCGAAGAGAACCGAGACGGCCATGGGCAGAACCACAGTGTGAACAACGGCATTGAGGGGCCGACCGATCAGCCCGAGGTGTTGGCGCTTCGAGGTCAACAGCAGCGTGCTTTGTTGGCCTGCACCGTGTGGTCGCTGGGCACCCCCATGATTTTGTCGGGCGACGAAATTGGGCACAGTCAAGGGGGAAACAACAACGCCTACTGCCAGGACAACACCATCACCTGGCTCGATTGGGACCAGGCCGACATGCCTCTTGCGGGCTTTGTGTCGGCCGTGCTGGCCTGGCGGCGCAAGCTGCCGGTGTTGCAGGCCCATGACTGGTGGGGCACCGAGCGCAACAACCGGGCCCCCCAGGCCAGCTGGTTCAACGCCCACGGCGACGCCATGACCCACGATGATTGGGGGCGTTCGCACGAACACACCATGGCTTTGCGGCTGCACGGCAACGAAAAACAGGGCGCTTGTCTGTTGCTCATGAATGCCAATGCCCATGCCAACACATTTGTGCTGCCTGCGTTGCCCGCCGAATGGGGGGCGCAGAGTGCCGCCCACTGGGTGCGCCAAATTGACAGCCACAGCGCCAGCATTGTGGGCACACCCGTGCCGGCCACCGTGGAGGTGCCCGCCGGCGCGGTCTGGCTGCTGACCCCTTCGCAGGCGGCCTCTGCAACGGTTGCCCATGTGTCCAATCAAAGTACCGGAGTTCAGTCATGACGGTGATCACCGTTCCCACCCAGCCTTTTGAAGGTCAAAGACCTGGAACCTCGGGTCTGCGCAAGAAAGTAACGGTGTTCCAGCAGCCCCATTACCTGGAAAATTTCGTGCAGGCCCTGTTTGACGTGGTGCACGGAGAGGGCCAACTGGCGCCGGGGCAGACGCTGGTGGTGGGCGGTGACGGCCGTTTCCACAACCGCATGGCGGTCCAGACCATTTTGCGCATGGCGGCCGCGCGCGGCTATGCCCGTGTATTGGTGGGTCAAGGGGGCATCCTGTCCACCCCGGCGGCCAGTGCGGTGATCCGCCGGCACGGGGCCAGCGGCGGCATTATTTTGTCGGCCAGCCACAACCCCGGCGGCCCCGATGGCGATTTTGGCATCAAGTACAACGTGTCCAACGGCGGCCCTGCCCCCGAAAAAATCACCGAAGCCGTGTACGCCCGCACCCGCACCTTGGGCAACTACACCACCCTGCAAACGCCCGACATTCCGCTGGACGCACAAGGCACTTACGCCTTGGGTGCCACGCGGGTGCTGGTGATCGATTCGATTGCCGACTATGCCGAGGTGATGCGTGGCTTGTTTGATTTTGACGCGATACGGCGGTTGTTTGCGGGCGGTTTTCGGCTGCGCTACGACGCCATGTGCGCTGTGGGTGGGCCGTATGCCAAGGCGTTGATCGAGGGCGAGTTGGGTGCGCCCGCGGGCACCGTGGTCAATGCCGAACCGCTGGAAGATTTTGGCGGCCTGCACCCGGACCCCAACCCCGTCAACGCCGAAGACCTGATTGCCCACATGATGGCCGCCAACGCGCCAGACATGGGGGCCGCGTCGGACGGCGATGCCGACCGCAACATGATCGTGGGCCGCAATTTCGTGGTGTCGCCATCGGACAGTTTGGCCGCGCTGGCCGCCCACGCCACCCAGGTGCCCGGTTACCGCGCCGGTTTGGCCGGGGTGGCGCGTTCCATGCCCACCTCCACGGCGGTGGACCGTGTGGCCGCGCGGCTGGGCATTCCCTGCTTTGAAACCCCCACCGGCTGGAAGTTTTTTGGCAACCTGCTGGACGCTGGCAAAGCCACCTTGTGTGGCGAAGAAAGTTACGGCACCGGTTCATCGCACGTGCGCGAAAAAGACGGCCTGTGGGCCGTGCTGTTTTGGCTCAACCTGCTGGCCGCCACCGGGCAGTCGGTGGAGCAGCTGGTGCGAGGCGTGTGGGCTTTGGATGGCCGCTGTTTCTACAGCCGCCAAGACTATGAAGGCATCCCCACCGAGCAAGGCGACGCTTTGATGGCCGACCTGCGCAGCCAACTGGCCACCTTGCCCGGCCAAACCTTGGCGGGCCTGCAAGTTGCCTGGGCAGACGACTTCGCCTACACCGACCCGGTGGACGGCAGCGTGAGCCAAAAGCAGGGTGTGCGCGTGGTGTTGGCCGACGGCTCGCGGGTGGTGTTCCGCCTGTCCGGCACGGGCACCGAAGGGGCGACCTTGCGCGTTTACCTGGAGCAACACGAACCCGACGCAAGCCGCCACAGCTTGGCCGCGCAAGAGGTGTTGGCGCCCTTGGTCGCATTGGCCGAGGCGGTGGCGCACATACGCCAATACACCGGCATGAACGAGCCCACTGTGTGCACCTGAAAACCCACCAAAAACAATGGAGACAAGACCCATGAACAACGACACCCCGACCTACCACACCGACCGCCACATGCAGCCTCATATGCTGGTCCGCCGTTCTATTGCCTTGGTGCTGGCCGGTGGCCGGGGCTCGCGGCTCAAGCAGTTGACCGACCGCCGCGCCAAGCCCGCGGTTTACTTCGGTGGCAAATTCCGCATCATCGACTTTGCACTGTCAAACTGCGTGAATTCCGGTATCCGTCGCATTGGCGTCATCACCCAGTACAAATCCCATTCGCTGCTGCGCCACTTGCAGCGGGGGTGGAGCTTTTTGCGCGCCGAGCTCAACGAGATGGTGGACTTGCTGCCCGCGCAGCAGCGGGTGAACGAAGAACACTGGTACCGCGGCACCGCCGATGCCATTTACCAAAACCTCGACATCATTCAGTCCAGCCACCCCGAGTATGTGGTGGTGCTGGCCGGCGACCATATTTACAAAATGGACTATTCGCTGATGTTGCAAGACCACGTGGCACGAGGCGCGGGCTGTACCGTGGGGTGCATTGAAGTGCCGCGCCAGGAAGCCACAGCCTTTGGTGTGATGGCAGTGGACGCCGACCGCAACATCACCGATTTTGTTGAAAAGCCTGAGGAACCGCCCACCATGCCGGGCAACGATGCCGTGTCGCTGGCCAGCATGGGCATTTATATTTTCAACGCCCAATACCTGTACCAGTTGCTGGAGGAGGAGATTGCGAACCCCGACTCCAGCCACGATTTCGGCAAAGACGTGATTCCCCGCGTGGTGCGCGAAGGGCGTGCGTTGGCCCACCCTTTCTCCATGTCTTGCGTATCGACCACGCCGGGCGCCGTGCCTTACTGGAAAGACGTGGGCACCATCGACGCCTTCTGGGAAGCCAACCTGGATTTGGCGTCGGTCATGCCCGAGCTCGATATTTACGACACCGAATGGCCTATCTGGACCAGCCAGCGCCAGTTGTCGCCTGCCAAGTTTGTGCAAGATGCCGACGGCAAGCATGGGTTGACCATCAACACCATGGTGTCGGGCGGGTGCATTGTGTCGGGGTCCACGGTCAGCAACTCGGTGCTGTTCTCCAACGTTCGCGTGGGGTCCTTTTGCAAAATCGACCAGGCCGTGTTGCTGCCCGAAGTGGCCGTGGGGCAGGGCTGCCGCCTGAGCAAGGTGGTGGTGGACAGGGGGTGCACGCTGCCAGATGGTTTGGTGGTCGGTGAAAATGCTGAACATGACAGTCAACGGTTCGAGCGCACCGACAATGGTGTGGTGCTGGTGACCCAAGAAATGTTGAACCGTTTGCCCTGAGGGGTTTGTGGTCCGTAGTCAGAGCCCGGAGCCTTCTATGCGTATTTTGCAAGTCAGTGCGGAGATTTTTCCTCTGCTCAAAACGGGGGGTTTGGCCGACGTGGCCGCCGCCCTGCCGTTGGCATTGAACCGCTCTGGTGGTGATGTGCGGGTGCTGTTGCCCGGTTTTCCTGCGGTGCTGGCGGGTTTGGCCGACGCCACCGAAGTGGCCAATTTTGTGAGCCCCTGGGGCGACACGGTGCAGGTGTTGCACGGCCGGTTGCCCGCGTTGACCGACGCCGAGACAGGTGCTGCGCTGCGTGCCTATGTGTTGGAGGCGCCCCACTTGTTTGACCGCCCAGGCAATCCCTATGAGGATGCCCAGCGCCAGCCCTACGCAGACAATCACCGCCGCTTTGCCACCTTGAGCTGGGCCGCTGCCCGACTGGCCCACGGCCTGGACGAGAGCTGGAGCCCCCAGGTGGTGCACAGCCACGACTGGCATGCAGGCCTCACGCCAGCCATGCTGCTCCACTGGCATGGCCCGCACGTGCCCAGCGTGTTCACCGTGCACAACCTGGCGTACCAGGGCCTTTTTGGCGCCCAGCATTTTGCCGAGTTGGGCCTGCCATCGTCCGCTTACCAGGCCGAGGGCCTTGAGTTTTACGGCCAAGTGTCCTTCATGAAGGCGGGTCTGTACTTCGCAGACCACATCACCACCGTCAGTCCCACCTACGCCCAGGAAATTCAGACCCCTGACCAAGGCTGTGGCTTGGACGGCTTGTTGCGCAAGCGGGCCGAAGAGCTGTCAGGGATTTTGAACGGCGTGGATGAAGCTGTGTGGAACCCCGCGACCGATCCTGAAATTGCCAGGGTTTACGACCGCGACCGCATGGACGGCAAGGCATTTTGCAAGCAAGCCCTGCAGCGCGAAATGGGCTTGGCTGAAGCCCCGCGCGCACCGTTGTTCGCGGTGGTCAGCCGGCTGACCGAGCAAAAAGGCCTGCCCTTGGTGCTGGAGGCCGCACAGGTGATCATCGAGCGTGGGGGCCAGCTGTTGGTTTTGGGCAGTGGCGACAGCGAGTTGGAACTGGGCTTCACAGCCTTGGCCCAAACCCACCCCAAGCAGGTGGCCGTGTACCTGGGCTACAACGAACCCCTGGCCCACCGGGTGTTTGCTGGGAGCGATGTGACCTTGGTGCCTTCGCGTTTTGAACCCTGCGGCCTGACCCAGTTGTACGGCCTGAAATACGGCAGTTTGCCGCTCGTGCGCCGAGTGGGGGGCTTGGCCGACACCGTGGTTGACACCGATTTGGCCACCCTGGACGACGGCGCCGCCACCGGCTTTGTTTTTGACACCTTTGACAACCCGGGCCTGCGGCGGGCTTTGCAATGTGCTTTTGCACTTTACAGCCGCCGCGCCGACTGGGAGCGGGTGCGCCACACCGCCATGAGCCAGCATTTTGATTGGATGGGCCCCGCCCGCCATTACATGGACCTGTACCGCCATTTGACCGCAGGCGATTGATCTCGCTTGTATTTCTTCTTGTTTTTTTGACCAGAGTGACGCTATGACACGTAAAAAATCTGCCTCCGTTGCCGAAAAAATCTCTGCCCCCAAAGAGTTCGAATTTGATGCGCCCGGCACCGACGTGCCAGCCTTGAAAAAAGCCATTGCCAACAAGCTGATGTACGTGGTGGGCAAAGACCCGCAGTCTGCCCGCGCTGAGGACTGGTTGCACGCCGCGGCCTATGCCGTGCGTGACCACCTGGTGGGCCGGTGGGTGACCACCACACACGCCCAGTACACCCAAAAAAGCAAACGTGTGTACTACCTCTCGGCCGAATTTTTGATGGGCCGCGCTTTCGGCAACGCCTTGCTTGCATTGCAGTTGCGCGACACCGTTAAGCAAGCCTTGGCCGACTTTGGTGTGGACATGGATGCCGTGGCCGACCTGGAACCCGATGCTGCCCTGGGCAACGGGGGTTTGGGCCGTTTGGCCGCCTGTTTCCTGGACTCCATGGCAACCCTGGGGTTGGCGGGCTATGGCTATGGCATCCGTTACGACTACGGCATGTTCCGCCAAACCATTGTGGACGGCCGCCAGGTCGAAGTGCCCGATTACTGGTTGACCCACGGCCACCCATGGGAATTCCCGCGGCCTGAAGTCACCTACCGGGTGCAGTTTGGCGGGCACGTGGTTTACAACGGCGACCGGTACGACTGGGTGGACAGCCACGACGTGCTGGCCATGGCCTACGACACCATTGTGCCGGGCTACGGCACACAGGCCACCAACACCCTGCGCCTGTGGAGCGCCAAGGCCACCGAGGAAATCAACCTCGAGGCCTTCAACCGCGGCAACTACATGGCGGCTGTGGAGAGCAAAAACCACTCCGAAAACGTGTCGCGCGTGCTGTACCCAGACGATTCCACCTTGTCGGGTCGCGAGCTGCGTTTGCACCAAGAGTATTTCTTTTGCAGCGCCAGCGTGCAGGACCTGCTGCGCCGTTACCTGCAGACCCACACCACCTTCGACGAGCTGCCCAACCAGGTCAGCATACACCTCAACGACACCCACCCGGTGCTCGCCATTCCTGAACTGATGCGCTTGCTGGTGGACGTGCATGAACTGCCTTTTGCCGAAGCCTGGCGCCTGTGCAAAAAAGTGTTCTCCTACACCAACCACACCCTCATGCACGAGGCGCTGGAGACCTGGCCTGTGGACATGCTAGGCCGTGTGTTGCCCCGCCACCTGCAAATCGTTTTCGACATCAACGCGCTTTTCTTGGGCCAAATTGCAAAACAGCATGTTGGCGACCACGACCTGCTGCGCCGTGTTTCGCTGATTGATGAATCAGGCGAGCGCCGCGTACGCATGGCTTATTTGGCCGTGGTGACCAGTCACTCGATCAACGGCGTGTCGGCGTTGCACAGCGAGCTCATGAAAGAGTCCATTTTTGCGGACTTTGCCCGCCTGTGGCCTGAGCGCTTCAACAACAAGACCAACGGCGTGACCCCGCGCCGCTGGCTGGCGCATGCCAACCCGGCTTTGTCAGCGGTGTTGGACGATCACATTGGCACCGATTGGCGCCGCGACCTCTCCCAGTTGAGCCAGCTCAAAGAGATCAAGGCGCAGGCCAAGCTCGCAACTGCCGTGCAGAAGGCCAAAAATGCCAACAAAGCCCGCTTGGCCAAATGGCTCAAGGAGCACATGGGCGTGGTGGCCCCGGCGGGTGCGTTGTATGACGTGCAAGTCAAGCGTATTCACGAGTACAAACGCCAGCTGCTCAACCTGCTGCACGTCATACACCGCTACCAACGCTTGGTGGCCAACCCCGCCAGCGTTGAAGTGCCGCGTTTGGTGGTGTTTGCGGGCAAGGCGGCTTCGGCCTACCACATGGCCAAACTCATCATTCGCCTGATCAACGACGTGGCCCACACCATCAACAATGACCCGCGCGTGGCCGACAAACTCAAGGTGGTGTTCATTCCGAACTACAGCGTCAGCCTGGCCGAAATGATCATTCCGGCGGCCGACTTGTCGGAGCAAATTTCCACCGCAGGCACCGAGGCCTCGGGCACCGGTAACATGAAATTTGCGCTCAACGGCGCGCTGACCATAGGCACGCTGGACGGGGCGAACGTCGAAATTCTGGAAAACGTGGGCGACGACAACATCTTCATTTTCGGCAACACCACGCCCGAGGTGGCGGCCATTCGGCGCGCGGGTTACCAGCCCAGGGCCTACCTCGACGCCAACCCGGGCCTCAATGCGGTGCTCGCCGCCATCCGCGACGGCTTGTTCAACCCCGAAGATCCGGGCCGTTACCAAGCGATTTACGACGTGTTGGTGAACTGGGGCGACCACTACCTGCTGCTGGCCGACTTTGCGAGCTACGTGAAAACCCAAGCGCGGGTGGATGCGGCTTACCAAGACAGCAAGGGCTGGGCGCGCATGGCGGTCAACAACATTGCAGGCATGGGGCCGTTCTCGTCAGACCGCACGATTGCCGAATACGCCGACAACATTTGGCATGCAAAAGGGGTCAAGGTCTGATATGCGCAAGGCACGAAAGAGCTCAGACTGGTGGCGAGGCGCGGTAATTTACCAGGTGTACCCACGCAGCTTCATGGACGCCAACGGTGACGGTGTGGGCGATTTGCCCGGCATCACCCAGCGGCTGGACTACATAGCCAGCCTGGGGGTGGATGCGGTGTGGATCTCCCCGATCCAAAAGTCCCCCATGAAAGACTTCGGCTACGACGTCAGCGACTACGACGACGTCG
>JBDKEX010000130.1:0-3270 GCA_039798985.1 Pseudomonadota bacterium
GCGAAAGGGCGCTGTTTTTGGCCCTGGTTGGCAGTGTGCAGGCACAAGCCCTGCGCTACCAGTTCAAGGCGGAACGCGACGCCACCAAGCTGCCACCCCAATTTCAAGCCACACCGCGCCCGGTACAGTGCGTGGCGGTCGTAGGGGCGGGCACCATGGGCACAGGCATTGCCATTTGCGCGCTCGACGCAGGGCTCCAGGTGGTGCTGCTGGAACAAGACACCGCCGCCCTGGAGCGCGGCCAGCAACGGGTGCGCGAGCATTACGCCAGTCGGGTGGCCGCCGGCAAAATCCAGCCTGCTGCAGCTGACAGCGCACTGGCGCGGCTGCTGCCCACGGTGGACTGGGCCACGCTGGCCCAAGCAGACTTGGTGGTGGAGGCGGTGTTCGAGGATTTGGCGGTCAAACAAAACGTGTTCCGCCAAATAGACGCGCACGCCCGCCCGGGTGCCGTGCTGGCCACCAACACCTCGTACCTTGACGTGGATGCGATTGCACGCGCCACCCAACGCCCGCAGGACGTGCTCGGCCTGCACTTCTTCAGCCCAGCCAACGTGATGAAGCTGCTCGAGGTGGTGCGCGCGACCGACACCGCCCCCGATGTGCTGGCCACCGGCATGGCCTTGGGCAAAACCCTCAACAAGCTGCCGGTGCTGTGTGGCAACGCGTTTGGCTTCATTGGCAACCGCATTTACAACGCCTACCGCAAACAATGCGAATTCATGCTGGAAGACGGCGCTTGGCCCGAAGACGTGGACAACGCCCTGACCGGCATGGGCTTTGCCATGGGCCCGTTTGCGGTGGCCGATTTGTCGGGCCTGGACATTGCTTGGCGCATGCGCAAGGCCCAGGCCGCCGCACGCGACCCCCGCGAGCGCTATGTCAGCATCCTCGACCAGCTGTGCGAGCTGGGCCGGCTGGGGCGCAAAGCCGATGCGGGGTATTACACCTACACCGGCGGCAAACCGTCCAAAACCACCGACAGCACGGTGCGCGGCATCATTGAGCAGGCCAGCGCTGCGCGCGGCACAACGCGGCAACCCTTGAGCGCGCAACAGGTTTGCCGCCGCGCATTGCTGGCCATGGTCAACGAAGCGGCCTTGCTGGTGGCCGAAGGGGTGGCAGCCCGGGCCAGCGATGTGGACGTGGTGATGGTGCAAGGTTACGGCTTCCCACGATGGGAGGGTGGACCGGTGTTCTGGGCGCGTCAACAAGACCGCGCCGCGCTGGTGCGAGAGCTGCAAGACCTGGCGCGGGCCTCCGGTCACGGCTTTCGGTTGGGCAATTTGAACCTGCTGCTGGACTGAACCGTGGCGGCAGGCCAACTGCCACCAACAGCCACCTGATTTCGACCGCCCCTGTGTGGGGGCACGACCACGTCAGAAGTGGCACAACGCAACCCGGGCACCCGCCCGAGTTGCTGCGTTTCCAGGCCACACATCAAGACCAAAACCACCCCCAATCACACCCTTTATAAGTAAATACATTTACTTAACATTCTGGATTGATTTTGACTTTTTTCTTTTAATCTTGAAAATTTTTCTGAAATATAAGGGTAAATACCCATTATTTTGCCCATGTCACAACTTCCTTTGAGCAGCATGTTTGCATAAACTATGCAAATACATTTACATAAAGCAAGTTGAATTTGCTGACAAAAACTTCTGTACCCAAAGGAAAACCTCATGAGCAAGTTGCAAAACAAGACAGCAATCGTGACCGGTGGCGGTGGCGGCATTGGGGGGGCAACCTGCCGCCGCTTTGCTGCTGAAGGCGCCCAGGTGGCGGTGTTTGACATGAACCTGGAGGCCGCCCAAAAAGTGGCCGCCGACATTGTGGCCGCCGGTGGCAAAGCGGCGGCTTTCAAGTGCGACATCACGGACCGAGGCCAAGTGGACGCAGCCGTGGCCGCCGTTGAAGCGCAGCTCGGCCCGGTCGATGTGCTGGTGAACAACGCCGGTTGGGACGTGTTCAAGCCCTTCGTCAAAACCGTGCCCGCTGAGTGGGAGCGGCTGATCGCCATCAACCTGACCGGCGCGCTGCACATGCTGCACGCGGTGTTGCCCGGCATGGCCGAACGCAAGCAAGGTCGCATCGTCAATATCGCGTCGGACGCAGCACGTGGCGGCTCCTCGGGCGAAGCCGTTTACTCGGCTTGCAAGGGCGGTTTGGTGGCCCTGTCCAAAACCCTGGCCCGCGAGCACGCCCGGCACAACATCACGGTCAACGTGGTGTGCCCTGGCCCCACCGACACCGCCTTGTTGGCAGGGGTGGCCGAAGGCGCCCGCGACCCAGCCAAGCTGATAGAAGCCTTCCGCAGCGCCATCCCATTGGGGCGCCTGGGCCAACCCGACGACTTGGCCAGCGCCATCGCCTTTTTTGGCAGCGACGACGCCTCGTTCATCACCGGGCAGGTCATCAGCGTCTCCGGCGGCTTGACCATGCACGGCTGAACCCAGGCCACCCCTACACAGCGCACCCAAGGAACCCCATGAATTTTGAAGACATCCTGTACGAAGTCCGCAACGGCGTGGCCTGGATCACGATCAACCGCCCGGACAAAATGAACGCCTTCCGTGGCACCACCTGCGACGAAATCATCAAGGCCCTGAACAAGGCCGGCTATGACCGCGAAGTGGGCTGCATCGTGCTGGCCGGCGCTGGCGACCGGGCCTTTTGCACCGGCGGCGACCAATCCGCCCACGACGGCAACTACGACGGTCGCGGCACCATCGGCCTGCCCATGGAAGAGCTGCACACCGCCATCCGCGACGTGCCCAAGCCCGTGATCGCCCGGGTGCAGGGTTTTGCGATTGGCGGCGGCAACGTGTTGTGCACGATCTGCGACCTGACCATTTGTTCCGACAAGGCCATCTTCGGCCAGGTCGGCCCCAAGATGGGTTCGGTGGACCCCGGCTACGGCACCGCCTTTTTGGCGCGCGTGGTGGGCGAGAAAAAAGCCCGCGAAATTTGGTACCTGAACAAGCGCTATTCCGGCCAGGAAGCGGTGGACATGGGCCTGGCCAACATTTGCGTGCCGCACGAGCAGCTGGACGCCACGGTGCAGGAATGGGCCGAGACGATCTGCGAACGCAGCCCCACCGCCATTGCGATTGCCAAGCGCAGCTTCAACATGGACACGGCGCACCAAAGTGGCATTGCGGGCATGGGCATGTACGCGCTCAAGCTGTACTACGACACCGAAGAGTCGCGCGAAGGCGTGAACGCGCTGAAGGAAAAACGCAAGCCCGAGTTCCGCAAATACGCCAA
>JBDKEX010000131.1:0-8038 GCA_039798985.1 Pseudomonadota bacterium
GGGTGACGCGGTCCGGGTCACCGGCGCCAAGCGCGACGACTTGCAAGCGGCCATGTCTGTGATCAAAAAAGAAATCCCGGACTTGCCTTTGTCGTTCAACAACTTCCGCGATTGAGAGGCGTTGGACCCCGTGCTGCCGCGCTTTGCAAACCCACCCGTGCTCGCGTCCTTGCGACTTTGGACCGGGCTGGCCTGCGCGCTCACCTGCACCTGGGGCGGTTGGGCTTCGGCGCAGGCGGGTAATCCACCAACACCCGCCGCCGCACCCGTGCAGTTGAGCGGTCTGGCAGCGGGGCGGGCTTTGCTGGCAGTGGATGGCGAGGCTCCGCGTTTCGTGAGTCCTGGGCAAACCGTGGGCGGCGTCAAGCTGCTGAGCGTGGGGCCGGGGCATGCCGTGGTGGAACACCTGGGACAACGCGAGACCTTGACCCTGGGCCAATCCCCCTTGCGCCCCGCACCGGCCGCAAATGCCAGCGCCACCGACAAACGCATTGTTCTGACAGCGGACAGCGGTGGCCACTTCACCACGCCGGGGCAAATTAACGGCCAACGGGTGCAGTTTTTGGTGGACACCGGTGCAACGGTGGTTGTTATCAGCGAAACTGAAGCACAACGCATAGGGCTCAACTACCGCAGCGGCCCAGCGGCGCGCGTCAAAACAGCAAACGGCGAGACCCAAGGTTTTCAACTGCAAATCACGCAGTTGCGCATCAACGGGCACACCGCTTACAACGTGCCCGCAGTGGTTTTGCCCGCGCAACTGCCTTTTGTTTTGTTGGGCAACAGCTACCTCTCCCGATTCGACATGCGGCGTGAAAACGACCGCATGGTCCTAGAAGCCCGCAACTGAGTCCTCACATGACCTTTCCCACCCTGCCCAACACGGCTCAGTTTGAACTGCAACGCTGGATGAACGATTGGGCGGACCTGGAAAACCGCCTGTCGCAGGTGTTGCTCAAACCACAGGAACACCCGCAGCTGCCCACCGAACTGGCCGAATTGCACCAACAACTGACTGCATTTTTGGACCAGGACGCCGACGCCACCTTGTATTGGTTGTTTCAACTCGCGGCGTCCAGCACGGTGGGCTACAGCACGTCACACGCGCTGGTTTGTGCCAGCTTGTGCCACCTGGTCGGCCCTGCGCTGGGGCTTGCACCCGCGCAACAAACCCCCTTGACGCGGGCGGCACTGACCATGAACCTGGCCATGACCCGCCTGCAAGATGATTTGGCGGCACAGCAAACGCCACCCACTCCAGCGCAGCGTCAGACCATAGACCAGCACCCGTCGCTCTCAGCCCAAATGTTGAGGCAGCAAGGCATCACCGATGCCACCCTGCTGCAAATTGTGGCCCACCACCACGATGCCATCACACCGCAAACCGACTTGCCCAGCCGGATACTCATGGCCTGCGACCGGTACGCCGCCCTGATCAGCCCCCGGGAAACCCGGCCAGGCCGATGCGTGACCGACTCGGCCCGGGGTGTGATTGTGCGCAACAAGCAAGGCATAGACGAGGTGGGCCACGCCTTGCTGCGCACGGTTGGGGTGTGCCCACCCGGCACATTTGTTCGCTTGCACGACCAACAGGTTGCAATTGTGCTGCGCCGCACCGCACAGCCAGCGGCGCCGTGGGTGGCAACGGTACTGGACGCCACACAGCACCCCGTGGCGGAACCCGAATTGGTGAATACCTCAGAAGATGGCAGAGGCGTTGAAGCGGCTTTGCTGACGCGGTCTGTGCGGGTGCGCTTGAACCATGCCAAATTGCTGCAACTCAGCCACCTGGCCACCCAACGGGTTTAAAAAGCCGCCCGCTACTTTTTTTTGCCGCCGATTTTCGACTCTTTTCCCGCCAACAGCCGGTTGATGTTTTCTCGGTGGCGCCACAACAGCAGCAAACACATCACCACTGTGACAACCGCCACCGCCGGGGCCATGGGCCACACCACATCAGCCCCAAACACGTAAAAAGTGGGCGCAAACACCGACGCCACCACCGCTGCCAAAGAGGAATAGCGAAAAAAGAACGCCACGAGCACCCATGACGCCAAGGTGGCCACCCCCAACCACGGCTGAAACCCCAGCAACACGCCTGCGGCGGTGGCCACACCTTTGCCGCCCTTGAAGCCAAAAAACACCGGGAACAAGTGCCCCAAAAAGGCAGCCATGCCCACCAACGCCACAGCACCGTCGCCCAAACCCAGTTGGCCACCAAAATGCACAGTCGCCCAGACCGGCAGCCAACCTTTGAATCCATCGAGCAGCAGGGTCACAACGGCCGCTTTTTTGCTGCCAGATCGCAGCACGTTTGTGGCCCCTGGGTTTTTGCTGCCATAGGTGCGCGGGTCGTGCAACCCCATGGCCCGGCTCACAATCACCGCAAAAGACAAAGACCCCATCAGGTAGGCCGCCACGCCAGCCAAAAGCACAGTCAGTTCGCTCATGTTTGGATTCCTGGTTCAGGCACTGTCACTTCACAAAGCCGGGTCACGGTCGACCCATCGGATGGCGTCAATTTCAGCCAAGAGCTGGGGTGACAAACGCAGTTCGGATGCGTCGAGGCATTCGTCCAGCTGGGCCACCGAGGTAACACCGATGATGGTGCTGGTGACCTGCCACTTGGAATAGCAAAAAGCCAAAGCCAATTGCGTGGGAGTGAGGCCGTGTTCCCGGGCCAAGGCGTTGTACCGACGCGCCGCTGCCAGCGCCTCCGGACGGCCCCAACGCTGCTTTTTCATCGAATCGTAAATCGCCATGCGCCCACGCGGAGCACGGTCGCCATCCAGGCCGGTTTCGTCGTACTTGCCAGTGAGCAAACCAAATGCCAAGGGCGAGTAAGCCAGCAAGGAAACACCGAGGTGGTGCAGGGTTTCGTCCAAGCCGTTTTCGACTGTGCGGTTGAGCAAACAATAGGGGTTTTGCACCGTGGCCACCCGCGGCAGGCCATACTGTTCGGCCAAACGCACAAATTCGTGCACGCCAAAAGGGGTTTCGTTGGACAAACCCACCGCGAGCACTTTGCCCGCCTGGACCAATTCAGCCAGGGCCTCCAACTGCTCGTGTATCGAGGCACAGGGCTTGTTTTTGGTCGGGTCAAAGTACAGCTGACCAAACATGGGCACGTTGCGCGCGGGCCAGTGAATTTGGTACAGATCGATCACATCGGTTTGCAGTCGACGCAAACTGGCATCACAAGCTGCCAAAATTTCTGCTTTGGTCAACCCGGACTGGTCCCCCCGAATCCAGGGCATGCCGCGTGACGGCCCGGCCACTTTGGTGGCCAACACCATTTTTTGACGCGCCCCCGGACGTTGCGCAAACCACTGGCCGATGATGGTTTCGGTGGCGCCGTAGGTTTCCGCCTTGGAGGGCACGGAGTACATCTCGGCGGTGTCCAAAAAGTTAACACCGCGTTCCAAGGCCCGGTCCAACACCGCATGGGCGGTTGAGGTGTCTGCCTGTTCACCAAACGTCATGGTGCCCAGGCACACGGGCGTGACTTGCAACTGACTTTGACCCAACTGAACCCGTTTCATGCGTGATTGTCCTTGTGCTTGCCCAGTGGCGGGCTTTTGCCGTCAGTTTACCCGGATCAAAAAACCGCAAATTTGAAATTTATTACCAAATTAAATTTCAATATAATCACATAAATTTAATCACTTTAGCCACATAAGCAACTTAGGGCGGCGCTCTTTCGGAGTGTTTTCAATTCGGCTATAAAACCCTGCAGCAACACTCAGCGTCTCATCTGCGAGACAGGACACCCGACATGCTTGACGAATGGATGGAAACCGTACCTGCGCATGACCAGGCACGCAACACGGTGCTGGTGGTAGACGACACCCGCACCAACCTGGCGGTGATGGGCGAGTTGCTCAGCCCCTTGTACCGGGTGCGGGTGGCCAACTCTGGCGCCCGGGCGTTGCTGGCGGTCCACAGCGAACCCCGCCCAGATCTCATTCTGCTCGACATCATGATGCCTGAAATCGACGGCTACGAGGTGATGCGCCGGCTGCAAGCCGACCCCAAAGTACGCGACATTCCAGTGATTTTTGTGACGGCCATGGGCGCCGACCAAGACGAAGAACACGGCCTGCTGTTGGGTGCTGTGGACTACGTGACCAAGCCCATACGCCCAGCCATCTTGCTGGCCCGTGTCAAAGCCCACCTCGAACTCAAACGTGCCCGAGACTGGCTGCAAAACCAAAACGCCTACCTCGAGCAAGAGGTGGGGTTGCGCATGCGAGAAAACGAGCTCATCAAAAACGTGAGCATCCACGCGCTGGCGTTGCTGGCCGAAAAGCGCGACAACGAGACTGGCAACCACCTGATCAGAACGCGCAGCTATGTGCAAGAGCTCATAGAACACCTGCAAAACCACCCCCGCTTTGCCGATGCCCTGCGCGAACCGCAACGCTCAATGATCATACGAGCGGCGCCTCTGCACGACATAGGGAAAGTGGGCATACCCGACCACATTTTGCTCAAGCCGGGCAAGCTCGATCAGGACGAATTTGAAATCATGAAGCAGCACGCCCAAATAGGCGCAGATGCTTTGAGCGAGGCCGTTCACAGGGTATTGGGCCCCAACCCGAACGCCGCTGCAGAAGCCAAAGCCGGGGCGTCCGCGCTTGCTTTTTTGGAAATTGCGCGCCAAATTGCCCAAAGCCACCACGAAAAGTGGGATGGAACCGGCTACCCACAAGGCCTGAGAGGCGACCACATCCCAGTGGGCGCCAGGCTCATGGCCTTGGCCGATGTGTACGACGCCCTGACCTGCCGGCGCCACTACAAAAGCCCGTTCCCGCTTGAAAAGGTGGAGCAAATCATCAACGACGGGCGCGGCACCCATTTCGACCCCGATGTGGTGGATGCTTACCAGGCCTGCCGAGAACGTTTTATTGACATAGCGCAACGCTACGCTGACGAACAAACGCCACACTGATCGCCTGGATTTTGGCAAAGGGGGACAAGCATGGCTCAACAACACTCAAACAAACAAACCTTGACCACAGCTGCACTGGTGGTGGCCTTTTTAGGCGTTTTTGGGCCCACTTGTTGGGCCCAAAGCGCCCCCAACCTTGCACCAGAACCGCCTGAATTTGTCACCTCACGGTTGACGAAAGACCAGCTCCATGCCTTGCGTCAAGGCGGTTTTGTGCTGTACATGCGCCACGGCACCACCGACAGCAGCCAACCCGACCAGCCCGGCCTCGATATCAACAACTGCAGCACCCAACGCCCGCTCAGCGACGAAGGGCGCAAAGTGGCGCGGCAGGTGGGAGCCGCCATCAAAAAGCTGCGCATACCCGTGGGCGAGGTGCGCGCCAGCCCGCTGTGCCGCACCCGTGAAACCGCCCAACTTGCTTTCGGCGACAAAGTAACGGCAGACCCGCTGTTGATTTACACCTCACACCTTACCTCGTTGCAGAAGCAACCGATCATTGAAAACACGCGCAAGCAACTGTCTGAACCGGTGCCACAGGGCACCAACCGGGTGCTGGTTGCCCACGGGCCCAACCTGGCCGACGTGATGGGCTACTTCGTCAAGCCCGAAGGCACGGTGGTGGTGCTGCAACCGCGTGGCCAGAATAAGTTTGACTACTTGGCCACCGTCACCCCCGACCAATGGGCCGAGCTGCGCTGAACCTCCACCCAAACCGCCCATGCCGATTCGCAACCTCCGAGAACGCCTGACGCTGCTGGTGATCTTTTTTCTACCGGTCATGGTGGTCGCGGGTGTGGCTGCCGCCTACCATTTTCGGTCGCTCTACGCGCTCAATGAGCAACAAATCGAATTGCAGGCAGGTTACAACCTGCGCCTGAACAGCGTTGCCGAATCGGTGGCCATTACCAGCGAACTGCTCGACATTCAGAAAGAAATACAGCGCTTGCTGGAACAAGCAAAGCAGCGCGATTTGTCCGAAGCAGCCGCCTACCGCGCCCATTCTTTGTTGGTTGATCGGTTCGGGCAACTCAACTCACGCGTCAACACTCTGCTGCAAAAAGGCGTGGACACCGGCTTTTTGAACCCAAAGGCCCAACAGGACTTGCGCGCCACCCAGGCCGTCTACCAGGAATACCGCGACTTCGTGATGATGGCGACCGACATTGTGTCGATCGACCCATCTAAGGCCACCGAATACCTCACACAAGCGCTGGCCCGCTACACCCACTTTGCCAGCCACAACCAAATCTTGGTGGACGCCCATTTGGCGGCAACCCAGCTGCAAATGGCCAATATCGCTGCAGAGCGCGATGCTTTTTGGCGAAGGACCTGGCTATCGGGTGCAATGGGTGTGCTGATCATGTCGGCACTGTGGTGGTTCAGCGCCGGTTGGCTGACCCGCAACCTGGCGCTGATTGCCCATGCCATGCAGGATTTGTCGCGGCAGGCCCGCAACGACACATCGCTGGAGGTCGCCCCCAACAATTTACAGGCCCAGATGGCGCCGGCTTCGAAGTCAAAAATAGGGTTGATCCGCGAGGTGGCCAGTGCGGTGTTGGCCTTCGATGAAGCGCTGCGCGACCGGCGACAAGCCAACATTGTGCTCGAGTACGAGCACAAGCGCCTGGCAGAACGTGAAGCCGAGCTTCGCCGGTCCCAACAGCTCGCGCAACTGGGCAGTTGGCGGGTGGAATGGCCCAGTGGGGCCCTGACCTGCTCAGAGGAAACCTGCAGGTTGTTGGGCTTGAGCGGCCCCGGCCAGTTCGAGCTGACGCACTTGACGTCTTTGGTGCACCCCGACGATTTGCCCATGTTGGCCACTGCTTGGGAATCGGTGAAAACCGGGCGCCCCCTGGACCTGACCCACCGGGTGCTGGTGGCCGGGCAATTGCGCTGGTTGCGCCAACAAGGCGAGCTGACGCTGGACCCCTTGGGTCAATTGGTCCGTGTGGATGGCGTCATGCAAGACATCACGCAACACAAGCATGCCAGCGACGCCTTGCATCACCGCGAGCAAATTTTTGCAACCTTGATGGCCCAAGCCACCACCGGCATTATTTTAATCAATGTGAAGACGCTGCAGTTTGAAGAATTCAACCGGGCAGCGCATGAATTGCTGGGCTACACCCGAGACGAATTCTCGCGCATGCGGGTGACCGAAATTATGGGCAATTTGCAGCCTGCGCAAGTGGGGGAAATGCTGCAATACGCGCTGGAAACAGGCGGCGCGGAATTCGAAGACCAGCACCGTTGCAAAGATGGCCATTTGATAGACGTGGGCGTCAGCCTGAAAGTGATTGAGGTGGATGGCAACACGTTTTTGACCGCCATACACACCAACATCAGCCACATCAAGGACAACGAGCGCGCCTTGCTTCGGTACCAGAACCAACTCGAAAACATGGTGACCGAGCGGACCGCCGAACTCGAAGCGGCAAAAGAAGCCGCCGAAGTGGCCAACCAGACCAAGAGCGCATTTTTGGCCAACATGAGCCATGAAATCCGCACCCCCATGAACGCGATTATTGGCCTGACGCACATGCTGCGGCGCGACGCGCAAACCGACCGGCAGCGCAGCCAGTTGGACAAAATCAACGACGCTGCCCACCACCTGCTTGGCATCATCAACGACATACTGGATTTTTCCAAGATAGAGGCGGGGCGCATGACCCTGGACCCGAGCGAGTTCGATTTGGACCGGGTGATCAACAATGTGTGCAACTTGGTCATAGACCGCGCAGAGTCCAAGGGCCTGGAATTGGTGGCCGACATCTCGGGGGTACCGGGGCACCTGTATGGCGACGGTCTGCGTTTGGGGCAAGTGCTGCTCAATTTTGCGTCCAATGCGGTCAAATTCACCGAACAAGGCAAAGTGGTGCTGCGTGGACGGGTGGTGGCGCAAAACGGGCGGGATCTGCGTGTGCGCTTCGAAGTGATCGACACCGGCATAGGCCTGTCGCAACAGCAACAGGACAGGTTGTTCAAGGCGTTTTCTCAAGCCGATGTTTCCACCACACGCATGTTTGGCGGCACCGGTTTGGGGCTGGCCATCTCCAAACGGCTGGCCGAAATGATGAACGGCAC
>JBDKEX010000132.1:0-13990 GCA_039798985.1 Pseudomonadota bacterium
CAGGGTTTGAGCCCGCGCGCGGGGCAAGCCGTTTTGCGAGCTGCCAAGGCACGTGCTTTTGTGGAGGGGCGCTCTTATGTGACCCCTGACGACATAGCCGGCACCCTGCCCCAAACGGCGGCGCACCGCTTGGTGGCCACAGGGGGCCAAACCGCCCAAGCACAACTGCAAGCCTTGGTAGCGGCCACGCCCTTGCGCTGAACCGCACAGCCCATGCCCACCCCCGGACGCCTGAAACACAAGTGGATGCAGCTGTGGCTGCGCCGCTTGCCAGTAAGCGACAGCCTTACCTTCGGCCACCGCAACCTCTACATATTGCCCACACCTGCGGGCTGGATGTTGGGCCTTACTTTGGTGGTATTGCTGTTGGGCAGCATCAACTACATGCTCAACCTGGGCTACTTGCTCACTTTTTTGCTGGCTGGCGTGGCTGTGGTGGCCATGCACAAAACCCACCAAAACCTGCGGGGCTTGCAAATACAGGCCGCTGCAGGAGATGCCGTGTTTGCGGGCCAAGCGCGGGCTGTACAGGTGGTTCTGCACAACCCCAGCACGGCCGCACGGTACGGGGTACAGGTTTATTCACTCGAAGCACGCAAGTCGCAGACAGCGGTGTGGGCCGACGTGCCACCGCAAAACCAGGTGCGCTTGGCCCTCCCGCAAGGGCCCAACACGCGGGGGTGCCATCCAATAGAACCGTTTGGGGTGGGAAGTCGGTTTCCGCTGGGCACGTTCAAGTCCTGGGCCTGGTGCCGCCCAGCGGGGCTGCAAGTGGTGTACCCCGCGCCGGAACAGCCCTGCCCGCCCTTTCCAATTGTCCAGCTTGAAACGGACCGGCCCACAGCCGGCAGCGTGCACCGAGCTGACCCAGCCGATCAACTGCGCCCCTACCGGGCGGGCGACCCGCTCAAACGGGTGTATTGGAAAAAAGTGGCCAAAACCGACGGCGATGGCACCGACGGCTGGATCAGCCGCGAACAAGCTCTGGGGCAGGCTGGCGAACTTTGGCTGGACCTGGAACGGTGTGGCCTGTCCGATCCGGAGGCGCGCCTGTCTCGCTTGTGCGCTTGGGTGCTGGAAGCCGAACGGCTGCAGCTGCGCTACGGGCTCAACCTGCCCAGCACCCGGCTCGCCCCCAACACCGGCCCACGCCATCAAAAAAGTTGCCTGGAGGCGCTGGCCCTGTGCTGATACCGGCCATACACAACATTGTGAGGGTGCGCGACACCCGGGACACCCTGTTTTTGCTGGGTGCCATCGCCTGGGTGGTGGCGCTCCAGGCCCCGCATCTCCCTGTTTGGTGCACAGCCCTGACGATGGCCGTGCTGGTAGGCCGTGGCGTTTTGGCGGTCCAGCAAAAGGCATTGCCGCGTTGGTACTGGAAATTGGGGCTGCTGCTGCTGGCCCTGTTGGCCACCTGGCTGACCTACCGCACGCTGCTGGGCCGGGACGCTGGCGTCACGCTGGTGGTGTTGCTGCTGGCTCTGAAAACCCTGGAGCTGCATGCAAAGCGCGATGCCTTCGTGGTGTTTTTTTTGGGTTTCTTCACCCTGTTGACGCATTTTTTCTACTCCCAATCGCTGTTGACCGCGGTGGGTATCTTGCTGGCACTTTGGGGGTTGCTGACCGCACTGATCAATGCGCACATGCCACTGGGACACCCGCCTCTGTGGCAAACCGCCAAACGAGCAGCGTCCATGGCCGCACTGGGGGCACCCATCATGCTCGCGCTGTTTGTGTTCTTTCCGCGTTTGCCACCCCTGTGGGGCCTGCCCAGCGATGGCCTGAGTGGGCGCAGCGGTCTGTCAGCGCAAATGGAAGTGGGCAATATTGCCAGCTTGGCGCTGGACGGCAGCATTGCCTTTCGCGTGAAGTTTGAGGGCGCAATCCCGCCGTTCCAGCAGCTCTATTTCCGTGGGCCCGTGTTGGCCGAGTTGCAAGGGCGCAGCTGGAAGCCCCTGCCCGATGTTGGGCAGTTTCGCAATGCTTTTTCAAGCTGGGAACCCACCGGCCCTGCCATCGATTACGAGGTGACCCAAGAACCCAGCAGCACGCCATGGTTGTTTGTTCTGGAAGCCACCCCAAAAGCCCCCCAACTGCCGGGCGCGCGACCACGCCTGAATTCCGACCTGCAATGGACGCTGGAGGCCCCCAGACCCGACACCCTGCGCTACAAAGCCAGCAGCCACCTGAGTTTTCGGCTGGGGGTGGCGCAAACTCGTTTGAGTCTGCAACCGTATTTGGACTTGCCCTCGGGCCAAAACCCACGCACCCTGCAGTGGGCACAAGATTTGCGCTCTGCACCCGGCCGGCAAGGCAGCGAACCTGAGCAGCTGATTCGGCTGGCGCTGGAGAGGCTGCGCACCGGCGGCTACCGTTACACCCTGGCTCCTGGGCTCTACGGCCTCGATACGGCAGATGAATTTTGGTTCGACCGCCGGGCCGGTTTTTGCGAACACATCGCCTCCAGTTTTGTGGTTTTGATGCGTGCGCTGAATATTCCCGCCAGGGTGGTCACAGGCTACCAAGGGGGAACCCTCAACCCACTGGACCGCTACTGGACAGTGCGGCAGAGCGATGCCCACGCGTGGGCCGAAGTTTGGCTGGAAGGCAAGGGCTGGCAGCGCATCGATCCGACCGCATGGGTGTCACCCGACCGAATCAACACCGACGAACGGCTTGAGCCCAACCCTGGCCTGTTCATGCGGGCCTTGGCCAACATCGACCCCAGCCTGTGGCTGCGCCTGCGCAACGGTTGGGACGCTGTCAACAACCGATGGAACCAGTGGGTGCTGAACTACACCTCCCAACAACAGCTGAACCTGCTTAGCCACTTGGGTTTCGAAACCCCCAGCCCCCAACATTTGGTGCAGCTGCTGGGGGCAGCGCTTGCCACCTTGAGCCTGACGGCGCTGACCGTGTTGTGGTGGCTGCAAAAGTCCAGCGACCCTTGGCTGCGCCTGCTGGAACAAGCCCGCCAGAAATTGCGAGCCGCCGGCCTGAACATTCCAGCACACGCCACACCCCGCCAACTGGCCGCAGCGCTTGAATCGCTGGCAACAACCCACCCGCATCTCGCCCCCAAAATGCAGCAGTGGCTTGTGGATATGGAAATGTGGCGTTATGCCCACCCGTCCGCCCAAAATCCGGCCAAGTACCCCACCTCGCAAAATTCGCTGAAAGACCTGCGCAAACGCCTGCGCCAACTGGAGGCGCTGCCGCGTCTCTGAATATTTCACCATGCCTTTGTCCACCGCCCGAATCCCTTTGAACCCGAGCCCTTCTTCGCGTTTTGCCCAGTCAACCCTGTCCGCAGGTTTGTTGATGGCTTTGCTCCTCAGCCACAACCCAGCCTTCGCAAAAGCCGAAACCCACAGGCCCAGCAAAACCCAAAAGGCGGCAAAACCCGTCAAAAAGGCCCAGGGCGTCAGTTACCGCCAATCACCTCAAGCCCTTGAATTTGCAGATGACGTGGCCCGTGAACGCGGCCTGGATCCCGCCTGGACCCGAAAATGGATCAGCGCAGCGGTGCAAATACCGGTGGCGCAGCGCTTGGTGGCCCCTGCCCCAGCAGGAACCGCCAAAAACTGGGCTGCCTACCGCGCACGGTTCATAGAACCCAAGCGCCTGGAGGCAGGACTGCGCTTTTGGCAAACCCACCTGGACGCTTTGACCCGGGCCGAAAAGCAATATGGGGTGCCGGCCGAGCTGGTCGTGGGCATCATCGGCGTGGAAACCCTTTACGGCCAACACACCGGCAGCTTCCGGGTGTTGGATGTGCTGGCCACATTGGCTTTTGATTTTCCAGAAAGCCATCCACGCGCTGCCGAACGCAGCCGGTTTTTCAAAGGCGAACTGGCCCAACACTTGGTCAATGCGTGGCAGCAAAAAACCACACCCGACCGCGCCCTGGGCAGCTTCGCTGGGGCGATGGGCCTACCCCAGTTCATGCCCAGCAGCTGGGCCAAATTTGCCGTGGATTTTGACCAAGACGGCAGAATCGACTTGCTCAACAGCCCGCAAGATGCGATAGGGTCCGTGGCCAACTACCTGTTGCAATTTGGATGGAAAACCGGCATGCCAACCCACTACCCTGTTGAACTCAAAGCAGACGCCGACATGGCCACCTTGCTGGCCCCCGACATACTGCCCACCTTCAGCACCGAACGCTTTCAGGCGTTGGGCGCGGGATTGCAGGGCAACGCGCTGCAACACCAAGGCACTTTGGCGCTGATAGAGCTGCAAAATGGCGACCCCACCAGCAGCGGTGCCCCGCCCACCTATTGGGCCGGCACCGAAAACTTTTACGTGGTCACCCGCTACAACTGGAGCAGCTATTACGCCTTGGCGGTCATCGATCTGGGCAACGCTGTCAAGGCCTTGTTAATGGGCGGCAATCTGCAGGCAACAAGCGCGCAGTGAGCCGGTAGCGGTGCACCTTCAAGCCTTCATTGCTTATCACAAAAACCATAAATCACCCTGATTTGGGGCTTTTTTGGAGGCAAACCACCAAAAATATGATGTTTAATGCAACCAGCATACGCAGCTTGTGAGCACGAATGGGCGCACAGGCCGACCACTGGAACCACTTGCACCTGCTCATGTCAAACAACAACTTGTTGCTTCAGGCACCCCCGCCCAGTCAACCCGCACCTCTTTCCGCATTCACCGTCCATGGCATTTGGACGCCGGGTGTTGTGGTCATGCGCAAGCTCAGTTTTCAGCTCAAAGCACTCTTTATCATTTTGGTGTTTTTGGTGCCGATAGGACTGACCACCCATTTCCTGGTGGGCTCACTGACCGAACAAATTGAATTCAGGCAACGCGAGGTTTACGGCACAGAATTTGTTAAAGAGCTTTTGCCTTTGCAGCCCAAATTGCAGGCTTTGCGCAGCGCGGCAGTGACTTGGGCGGTGACCGGCAAAGAACCGCTGGAGTGGAACGGGGCCCGGGCGGGTGTTGCCGAACAAATGGGCAAAGTGGAAAAAATCCAGGCTTCTCATGGCGCCAAATTGGCAACTGCCGAAGCCGTGGCCACCTTGCGGCAAGCGCTCGAAAAATTGCCCAACCAAACGGCTGGCATGGAGTTGGAACGGGTGTTCAAGGTGTTTGACGCCGGCCTGAACGCGCATGTCGCGCTTTTAGAGGCTGCACTGGACAACTCAAACCTGATTCTAGACCCCGATATCGACACCCACTACCTGATGGACGCAGCGATGTTGCGCCTCCCCACCCTGTCAAGCTCGGTTTCCCACATGAGCGACATCCTTGCGGCGCAGGCCCAAGGCATTCCACTGAACAACACCTTGGTTCATCTGCTGACTGCTGACGAGGTCCTGGGTGACCACATGGACACCCAACTCAGCGTGGCCGACAAAAAAGTGGCCAGTCAGCACCCCGGTCTTCACCAACTCGTCAACCTCAAAGAGCCGCTGTCTGCAATGCACCAGCTGCATGAGCTGATCGAGAAAGAAACTCAAGATCTGTCGGTCATACAAAGCGCCGCCAAAAGGGCAAACGACGGCTTTTTTCGCTCCCAAGAGCTGATGCTCAATCACTTGAATATGCTGCTGGTTGACCGCACCCAGGCCATGAAAACCCAGCTCTATGTCACTTTGGGGGTGATAACCTTCTTTGTGCTGCTGGCCGTGTATTTGTTCTACGGCTTCTTCTTGGTCACGCGCGGCGGCTTGCGTCTGATCAGCAAGCATCTCCAAGAATTGGCAGAAGGTGACTTGCGGCGCGCACCCAGCCAGCCTTGGGGGCAGGACGAACCCGCTTCCGTGATCGTAGATTTGCGCAAAACATACGACTCGGTGCATGAACTGATTCGGCGCATCAGGCACTCTGCCATGGAACTGTCCAACACCAGCAGCGAGATTACCCGAGCCAGTCAAGACCTGTCGGCCCGCACCGAGGCAACCGCTGCCACGCTGGAAGAACAAGCCTCCGTCATGGAACAAATAGGCTCGCAAGTCAGTGATGCGTCCCAAAGAACAAATGTGTCTGCTGCTTTTGCCAATTCCAACGCCGAGGTGGCCGAAAAGGGCGGCAAAGAAATCGAGCAAGTGGTTTCAACCATGCGGGACATTCACACCTCCTCCTCCAAAATCAACGACATCATCGGGACCATCGACAGCATTGCCTTTCAAACCAACATACTGGCATTGAATGCAGCGGTGGAAGCAGCCCGCGCAGGCGAAGCCGGACGAGGATTTGCCGTAGTTGCCAGCGAAGTTCGCAGCCTGGCAGGGCGCAGCTCCGACGCGGCCCGCGAAATCAAATCCTTGATCACGGACAGCGTACAAAAAATCAACGCCGGAACACTCGTGGTTGAAAACGCCGGAGAGACCATGAAGGACGTGGTGATCAATGCAAAACAAATCAACCAGCTTCTCGGTGAAATATCCACAGCCACCAAAGAACAAGCCGTGGGTGTAAGCCAAGTGGTGCAGGCGGTGCACCAGCTCGACAGCACCACCCAACAAAACGCAGCCTTGGTGGAAGAAACCGCCGCTGCGGCAAACGCCCTGAACGACCAGGCGCAGTTGTTGACCCGGCAGATTGCCAACTTTCAGTTGTCTTGACAGCTCGGGAAATTCAAGTGCTTGCTTGCGGCCCAACCCACGGGGGGTTGTTTGTGTTGCAATGGTCCGTGAAGCGCAAACCAAAAAGCAAAAAGCCAGCATCACTGCTGGCTTTTTGAATCAACGCAGTGGTTGATTGTGTTTTGGTGCCCAGGGTCGGACTCGAACCGACACTCCTTTCGGAACCGGATTTTGAATCCGGCGCGTCTACCAATTTCACCACCCGGGCGATCGGGTAAGCCGAAATTATGGCACAGTGCAGGGGTAACTTTGAAACCCGCCTGAAATAAATTTGCTCCATGAAAAAAACAAGCACTCGCGTTGCGGCAAAACCCAAATCGCCCAAGGCCCCTGTGGTGTACCCCACCATAGAAACGGCGATTGGCAACACCCCTTTGGTCGCGTTGCAGCGCATTGGCGCCACCGACAACACAGCGCGCCACAATGTGATTCTGGGCAAACTCGAAGGCAACAACCCCGCAGGTTCGGTCAAAGACAGGCCCGCCCTGTCCATGATTCAACGCGCACAAGAGCGTGGCGACATCAAACCGGGCGATACCTTGATTGAAGCCACATCGGGCAACACCGGCATAGCGCTGGCCATGGCAGCAGCCATCAAGGGCTACCGCATGGTGCTGATCATGCCGGAGGATCTCAGCATAGAGCGCGCGCAAACCATGAAGGCGTTTGGCGCCGAATTGATTTTGACGCCGAAAAGCGGCGGCATGGAATACGCCCGAGACCTGGCTGACAAAATGGAGCGCGAAGGCAAAGGCAAGGTGTTGGACCAATTTGCCAATGCCGACAACCCGCGCATCCACTACGAAACCACCGGCCCCGAAATATGGAAGCAAACCGGTGGACGGATCACGCATTTTGTGAGCGCCATGGGTACCACGGGCACCATCACCGGCGTTTCTCGCTACCTCAAGGAAATGAACCCCGACATTCGCATTGTGGGCGCACAACCCAGCGAGGGATCCCGCATTCCTGGAATACGCAAGTGGCCGCAAGAGTACCTGCCCAAAATATACGACCCCGCTGGTGTGGACGAATTGGTGTATGTGAGCCAGGCCGATGCCGAAGAAATGTGCCGCCGCTTGGCGCGCGAGGAAGGCATTTTTGCCGGAATATCGGCCGCGGGCGCTTGCTGGGTGGCTCAACAAATTGCACAGAATGTGGAAAACGCCACCATTGTGTTTGTTGTGTGCGACCGTGGAGACCGCTATTTGTCAACAGGGGTGTTCCCCGCCTGATGCAAGCCAAAAGAACAGCTAAAATTTCAGGCCTCAAGGAACCAAAATGAACGCTGACCGTGAACTAGACGCCCGTGGTTTGAATTGCCCCCTGCCAATCTTGAAAGCCAAAAAGGCCTTGGCCGAAATGACCAGCGGACAGACATTGATGGTGGTTTCCACCGATTCTGGTTCGGTGCGAGATTTTCAGGCGTTTGCCAAGCAAACAGGCAACGAATTGATTCACCAAGACTCTACCGGCCCTGATTTCGTGTCGGTATTGCGCCGCCGTTGATCAGCCTTCAGGCTTGACTCAACAGCAATTTACAGCCACTCCCAACAAAAAGCCGCCTCAAGGGCGGCTTTTTGTTGACTGAAGTCAGATTACTTCTTTTCTTCAGCAGCGGGAGCGGCGGCTGGTGCGGCTGCGGCAGGAGCTGCTGCTGGCTCAGCAGCAGGAGCGGCGGCCGGTGCGGCAGCGGCGGGAGCTGCAGCAGGAGCAGCGGCTTCTTCTTTTTTACCGCAAGCGGACAGAGCAACAGCAGCCAACAAAGCGGCCAGAGCGAGGGTCTTGTTCATGATGTACAACAGTTAAAAAATCCGGGACCGGTTACAAACAAGCATCACTGTCCCGAGGTGCGATAGCTTGTTCAACTGACACGAGGCTTTCAAAAAGCACTCACATCAATTTCGGTTTGAATCATAATCGAAAAACTCGGGAAAACCCTTGGTTTACAAAAAGTTTCTTATTCCTTGGTTATTTTGTGCAGCCAACCCGACACAAACCATTCTTCCAACAACCCCTGAGCTGCAACACTGGCCCGTTTAACCACCGATTCAGGCAATTGACGCTCATCGGCCAATTGCCTCATCAACAAAGCATCTCGGCCTGCCGCCCGAAACGCTTCGCCGTTGATGAAGATGTGCTCTTTGTCGTACATCATTTTTGTCCTGCGATCCAGGAACACAGCGCCAGGCACCCAGTCTTGCTCAGGGTCTTCAAACCAGACATTGGGCTTGGGTTCTGTCATGACCTCCCCCAATGAGCAAGCCAGAGCGCGAGGGTCCGCCATCAAACGAGCCAAACCCTCTTGGGCAAAGGCCATCAAACCCTCGGGCATGCTGGCTGGGTTGCTGGTGGCGGGCTGTTTGGGGTCTCGGTAGAGCACTTCGTCGTCGTGCTCATCGGCCAAACGCTGCGCCAATTCGCCGGCCAATCCACCCCGATTGGGCGCTCTGAACCCCACTGAATAGGTCATGCACTCGCCCCCCACTGCCACGCCATCGTGGGCCCAGCGCGGGGGCAGGTACAACATGTCGCCTGGCTCAAGCACCCACTCTTCTTCTGGCTCGAAATTTTGCAGAATTTTGAGTGGCAAGTCCGGTTGAAGTGTCAAGTCTTTCTGCCGGCCTATGCGCCAATGACGCTTGCCTGCGGCCTGGAGCAAAAACACATCGTAACTGTCAAAATGCGGCCCCACACCGCCGCCCTCGCTGGCCCAAGAGATCATCACATCATCCAGCCGGCTGTCGGGCACAAAACGGAAACGCTGCAGCAACTGGTGCAGCGCCTGAGCATGCAAATCAACGCCTTGCACCAGCAAGGTCCAGGCCTTTTGCTTGAAAGGCGGAAAACTGTTGCGGGCAAATGGCCCGTGCTTCAAGGTCCAACTTTCATCGGGGCGCTGAACAACCAAACGGGACTCCACCCCCTCGCGCTGCGCTAAACCAAACAAGTCTGGTCGGCTGATCAGGGGTTGCAAACCAGGCACCGCCCGGCGTATCAGCAGCGGCTTTTTTTGCCAATATTGCCGCATGAATTGCGCAGGTGTGAGCCCGCCCAACAAAACAAGTGGTTGGTCAACGGCTGAAGGGGGTGAAAAAGGAAGATCGATCATGGGACAATTGTCCGATGAAAATCTCTCAACAAAGCGTGGTGTCGCTCACTTGGACACTGAAAGACACCTTGGGTGAAGTGCTGGATGAATTGGACGAACCCACCGAATTTTTGCTCGGCGGTCAAGATTTGTTGGCCAAAATCGAAGAGTGCTTGCAAGGGCATGGCGCAGGCGACACCTTGGAGTTGCACCTGGAACCCGAGGACGCGTTTGGCGACTTCAACGACCAGCTGCTGTTTTTGGAACCCCGCACCTGTTTCCCTGCTGAACTGGAAGAAGGCATGGCTTTTGACGGCTTGCCGCCAGGTTGTTCGCCCTCAGCCCCCACAGACAAGCTGTATTTTGTGAGCGAGATTTATCCCGATCACGTGGTAGTGGACGCGAACCACCCACTGGCTGGCATCGCTTTGCGTATCCAGCTCAAGGTACATGCGGTGCGCGAGGCGACCGAGGCTGAAATCGGTGCCGGCACCCTGGGCACAGGCTTTTTCAGGTTGGACACGGGCGAGTCACAGCACCTGCACTGATGGGTCACCCACGGCCCGTTGACCCATACCCCCCCGCGCCGCGCTCGGTGCGGGTGTCAAAGGATTCGACCAAGTTGAATTGGGCCTGCACCACGGGCACTATCATCAACTGCGCGATCCGCTCCATGGGTTCAATGGTGAAAGCCACATCGCTGCGGTTCCAAGCGCTTACCATCAGCTGGCCTTGGTAGTCGCTGTCTATCAAGCCCACCAAATTGCCCAAGACTATGCCGTGCTTGTGGCCCAGGCCCGAGCGCGGCAAGATCAGCGCGGCGTACCCGGCATCGGCCAGGTGTATGGCCATCCCGGTAGGCACCAATTGCCAGGCATTGGGTTCCAGGGTCAGGGGTGTTTCCAAACAAGCCCGCAAGTCCAGGCCGGCGCTGCCCGGGGTGGCGTAGGCGGGAAGTTGCTCTGCCAAACGGGCATCCAATATTTTTACGTCAAGCTTCATCGCCCAAGCCCCAATTTTTTAAGTATGCGGATTCAACCACGCAACAATTCATCAAAACGCGCCCGAATGGAGGCTTCAATGCCTGCGGCGTCCAAACCCAACTGAGCCAGCAATTTGGCATGGTCACCGTGCTCAATGAAACGGTCAGGCAGCCCCAAATTCAAAACCGGTTTTGCGGTTCCTTGCGCTTGCAAGCTCTCCAAAACAGCAGCCCCCGCTCCGCCAGAAATTGCGCCCTCCTCCACGGTGACCAGCACATCGTGTTCGGCAGACAATCGCGCCAGCAAATCCAAGTCCAGGGGTTTGGCCCACCGCATATTGGCCACGGTGGCATTGAGGGCAGCCCCCGCCGCCATCGCGGGTTGCAGCAGCGTTCCAAAAGCCAATATGGCAATTTTTTGCCCTTGCCGGGTGATTTCGCCTTTGCCGTACGGCAACCCCTCCAAGGAAGCAGAAGGTGCCACCCCCGTGCCGCTGCCCCGGGGGTAGCGCACCGCCACCGGGTGTTTTTGTTCGTACGCGGTGGTCAGCAGGGCCCGGCATTCCGCTTCGTCGGCCGGGCATGCAATGGCCATGTTGGGTATGCAGCGCAAAAACGGGATGTCGTAAGCCCCGGCATGGGTCGCCCCATCGGCGCCCACCAAACCCGCACGGTCCAGCGCAAAAACGACCGGCAAATTTTGCAAAGCCACGTCGTGTATCAACTGGTCGTAGGCCCGCTGCAAAAAAGTCGAGTAAATCGCAACCACGGGTTTGAGCCCTTCGCAAGCCAAACCGGCCGCAAAGGTCACCGCGTGTTGCTCGGCAATGCCCACGTCGTAGTACCGCCCAGGGTAGCGCCTGTGAAACTCCACCATACCGGAGCCTTCTCGCATCGCGGGGGTAACACCCACGAGTCGACTGTCGTGCTCGGCCATGTCACAAAGCCACTGCCCGAACACTTGGCTGAACGTGGGCTTGCCAGGACTTGTTGGGGCCTGCAAACCCACAGCGGGGTCAAATTTCCCCGGGCCGTGGTAAGCAACTGGGTCAGCTTCGGCCAATTTGTAACCTTGACCTTTCTTGGTGACCACATGCAAAAACTGAGGCCCGTCCAGGAGCCGAAGGTTTTCCAATGCAGGAATCAAAGAATCCAGATCATGGCCGTCTATGGGCCCGATGTAGTTGAAACCGAATTTCTCGAACAAGGTGGCCGGCATTACCATGCCTTTGGCCTGCTCCTCAAAGCGCTTGGCCAATTCAAACAAGGGCGGGGCCACGCTCAGCACTTGCTTGCCAACGCTTTTGGCGGTTGAGTAAAAGCGCCCGCTCAACAGTTGCGCCAGGTAGCGATTCAAGGCCCCCACCGGTGGGCTGATCGACATGTCGTTGTCGTTCAAAATCACCAACAGCTTGCCCTCGAGCACACCCGCGTTGTTGAGGGCTTCAAAGGCCATGCCCGCGGTCATGGCACCGTCGCCGATCACGGCAATCGCGTGCCTGCCCTCCCCTTTTTGCTTGGCCGCCATGGCCATGCCCAGTGCTGCCGAGATGCTGGTGGAGGAATGGGCGGTGCCAAAGGTGTCGTATTCACTTTCTGCACGCACCGGGAAGCCGCTGATGCCCCCTTGCTGGCGCAAGGTGTGCATGCGATCACGCCGTCCGGTCAAAATTTTGTGTGGGTAGGTTTGGTGGCCCACGTCCCAAACAATCCGGTCTTCTGGGGTGTTGAACACATAGTGCAATGCCACGGTCAGTTCAACGGTTCCCAGGTTGGAGCTCAAGTGCCCCCCGGTTTTTGCGACACTGTGGAGCAAAAAGTCGCGCAACTCGTCAGCCAGCGGTTTGAGTTGATGGCGCCCCAAGCGGCGCACATCGGCTGGCGACTCGATGGTGGACAACAAATCGTTCATTTCAACCTTACTTTCGCTTCTGGTAGAGCTTGCGCTTCAATGGTTACGCCGCACCACCCACAAAGCGATGGCTCTTAGGGCGTCGGTGCGCGTAAAAAAAGTTTGATCGAGGGCTGACAAAGCTTCATCCAACAGCTGGTCTGCATAGGCTTGTGCCGCTTCCAAACCCAACAAAGACACGAAGGTGGGTTTGTCGGCTGCCGCGTCTTTTCCTGGTGTCTTGCCCAGTGTGACAGCGTCGGCGGTCACGTCCAGCACATCGTCCACCACTTGAAAGGCCAACCCAAGCGCTTGCCCATAACGCGTTAAAGCCTGCAACTGGGGCGTTGTCGCGTTTACCGAAGAGGCCCCCATGGTCACGCTGCCCAGCAGCAAAGCCCCCGTTTTCAGGCGGTGCATTTCTTCCAGTTGGGTTTGTGTCAAACGCACGCCCACGCCGGCCAAATCTATGGCCTGGCCGCCCGCCATGCCGGCATAACCTGCGGCTCGCGCCAACTGCCTGCACAGTTCCACCGTTGTGTGGGGCGTGGTGTCTTCATTTGCGGGTCCCACCAGCACGTCGAATGCCAAGGCCTGCAGGGCGTCACCGGCCAACAAGGCCTGGGCTTGCCCGTATTGCACATGCACAGTGGGTTTGCCGCGCCGCAGCACATCATCGTCCATGCAAGGCATGTCGTCGTGAACCAAAGAGTAGGCGTGTATCAGCTCAACGGCGCAAGCGGCCCGAAGCGTGCTGGCAGGCAAGTCCGCACCGGCGGGTTGCACAGCCTCCGCGGCAGCCAAGGCCAGCAAGGGTCTGAGGCGCTTGCCACCGTCCAGCACGGCGTACCGCATAGCGCCCCCCAAACCGGCAGGGGCACCGGCAGGCACCCAAGCAGACAGCGCCTCCTCCACTTTTTGCTGGTTCTGCTGGCTCCAGGCGGCAAAAGTCCAACTCATGCAGCCCCCGTCCAAGGTTTGAGTTCGCCGTTTTCCAATACCTGTATCTGTTGCTCCACGGCTTGCAGCCTGCTTCGACAGAAGCCGAGCAAGGCTGCACCGCGCTGGTACTGGGTCAACAGCGTGTCCAGCGGCAATTGCCCATTGTCCAATTGATTGACCAAAGCATCCAACTCTTGCAAGGCCTCTTCGTAAGTGGCCGGCAAATCTGAGGGCTGCGATGTAGCGCCAGGAGGCACTTTGAGTGAGGTGTTCTTGGACATATTCGAGATCGCCGATTCTAGTGCGCGCACCATGGGGCAAACTGACAAAAAGGACAATTTACCACCCCTGTCGCCAGAAGATTCGCTCACGGTGGCATGCCCAAAAATCGGCCGGGGTACAATTGGTGCCCCTTTTCAACTCACCTGGGAGTTGTTTCACCCTTCCCGCGCTTTATCGATTTTCGTACAGCGTTT
>JBDKEX010000133.1:0-4404 GCA_039798985.1 Pseudomonadota bacterium
ATCGGTATCGGCCGACCAATGCAGGCGCGCCTGGAACTGGGCCTCAAAATCAGCGTCAGCGGTACGCAATACGGGGGGGCGAGCAGCCATGGCTTTCACAAAACTCGGTGTTGTCAGGCACAGGCCTGGGCAAAAGCGTCCAAGATGGGACGGATCAATACGCGTTTGGTTTTAAGTGCCGACTGGTTGACCACCATGCGCGAGGAGATGGGCATGATTTGCTCGACCTCGACCAAGTGGTTGGCCTTGAGTGTGTTGCCGGTGGAGACCAAATCCACGATCGCGTCGGCCAAACCGGTCAGTGGCGCCAACTCCATGCTGCCGTAGAGCTTGATGAGGTCCACATGCACGCCTTTGCTGGCAAAAAACTCACGGGCAATGGCAACGTATTTGGTGGCCACTTTCAAACGCGAACCCTGGCGCACCGCACGGGCATAGTCAAAGTCGGCGCGCACCGCCACGCTCATTCGGCATTTGGCAATATTCAAATCAATCGGTTGGTACAGGCCCACATTGCCAGCACCGCCCCATTCGGCTTCATGTTCCAACAGGGTGTCCTTGCCGCAAACGCCCATGTCCGCCCCCCCGTATTGCACGTAGGTGGGCACATCCGAGGCACGCACCAGCACCACCTGCACATCCGGCCGGTTGGTGGGCAAAATGAGTTTGCGGGACTTCTCGGGGTCTTCCAGCACCTCAATGCCGGCCGCCCTGAGCAGTGGCATGGTTTCTTCAAAAATGCGCCCTTTGGACAGGGCCAGCGTGATCTTGTCCTGGCTCATTGGATTCTTTCGATGTCTGCCCCCAGGGCGCGCAGCTTCACTTCCATTTGGTCGTAACCGCGGTCCAGGTGGTAAATCCGGTCCACCACGGTCTCGCCGTCGGCCACCAAACCCGCAATCACCAAGCTGGCAGATGCGCGCAAGTCGGTGGCCATCACGGTGGCGCCCGACAAACGACCACCCGCCCCCCAACCGTCCACCACCGCCAAACGCCCGTCCACATGGATTTTGGCGCCCAGCCGTTGCATTTCCTGCACGTGCATGAAGCGGTTCTCAAAGATGGTTTCAGTGACGCTGCTGCTGCCCTGCGCCACCACGTTGAGCGCCATAAACTGGGCCTGCATGTCGGTGGGAAAGCCCGGGTACTCGGTGGTGCGAAAGCTTTGCGCCTTCAGGCTGGCGGCGCCGGGCGAAGCCACTCGCAAGCCATTGGCAACAGACTCCACTGTGACGCCAGCATCGCGCAGTTTGTCAATCACGGCGTCCAAGTGGTCGCCCCGTGCGTTGCGCAGCAGGGCCTCGCCACCGGTGGCCGCCACGGCACACAAAAAGGTGCCGGCTTCGATGCGGTCGGCCACCACGGCGTGGTCGCAGCCATCCAGGCGCTCCACGCCTTGGATGCGGATGCGGCTGGTGCCGTGGCCTTCGATCTTGGCGCCCATTTTGATCAGCATTTCAGCCAAATCGGTCACTTCAGGCTCTTGGGCCGCGTTTTCGAGCACGGTTTCACCCTCGGCCAAGGTGGCGGCCATGAGGAAGTTTTCAGTGCCGGTGACGGTGATCATATCGGTGGTGATGCGCGCGCCCTTCAGACGGCTTTGGCCTGCCGGCAATTGCGCCACCATGTAGCCGTGCTCAACCACGATCTCGGCACCCATGGCCTGCAAACCCTTGATGTGCTGGTCCACCGGGCGCGAGCCAATGGCGCAACCGCCGGGCAACGACACCTTGGCTCGGCCAAAGCGGGCCAGCAAGGGGCCCAGCACCAGCACCGACGCACGCATGGTTTTCACCAGGTCGTACGGTGCCTCGGGTTGGATCGGGTCATGCGCATGCAAGGTCATGCCGCCCCGGTCGCCGTGCACCTGGGTTTGCACGCCCATGTTTTCCAGCAAGCTCCGCATGGTGGCCACGTCCCGCAGGCGGGGCACGTTGCGCAGCATCACGGGCTGATCGGTCAGAAGGGCCGCGCACAGTTCAGGCAAGGCCGCATTTTTGGCACCCGACACCAGCACCTCGCCCTGCAGCGGTTTGCCGCCGCGTATCAACAATTTGTCCATAAGCTCAGCCTGGTTGGGCCCACTCGGCCGGGGTGTGGGTTTTCATCGACAGCGCGTGCACTTCGTCGTTCTGGATACGGGCACCCAGGGTGGCATAGACCAACTGGTGACGCGAAATCAGCCGCTTGCCCTCGAAAGCCGGGGACACAATCACTGCCGCCCAATGGCGCCCGTCTCCAGTGACCTCTAGGTGTTGGCAAGGCAAACCTGCCGCGATGATGGAATGCAACTCTTCAGAAGTCATGTCAATGTCTGATCTTGTAGCCGGTGCGCAGCAAATGCAACGCCACAGCGGCCACGGCCACAAAAGCGGCCCCCACTATGCCCAAACTGAGCCAAGGGGACACGTCGCTTTTGCCAAAAAAACCGAACCTGAACCCGTCAATCATGTAGAAGAACGGGTTGAGGTGGCTGACCTGCTGCCAAAACGGCGGCAAGGAATGGATCGAGTAAAAAACGCCACTCAAAAAAGTCATCGGCATGATGATGAAGTTCTGGAAGGCGGCCATTTGGTCGAATTTTTCGGCCCACAAACCGGCCACAACGCCCAGCGAGCCCAAAAGCCCGGCACCCAACAGGGCAAACAGCGCCACCCACAAGGGCTGCTGCAACTGCAAACCACCCACCCAGAAGGTGCAAACCAACACACCCAAGCCCACCACCAAGCCACGCACCACCGACGACCCCACATAGGCCACAAACCAGGCCCGGTGCGACAAGGGCGTGAGCAAAATAAACACCAGGTTGCCCATGATCTTGCTTTGGATCAGGCTGGACGAGCTGTTGGCAAAAGCGTTTTGCAACACACTCATCATGATCAGGCCGGGCAACAAAAACGCGGTGTAGCTGACCGATTCGTACACCTGCACATGCTCGTCCAAAACATGGCCAAAGATCATCAAATACAAAATGGCCGTCATCACCGGGGCCGCCACGGTCTGGAAGCCCACCTTCCAGAAGCGCAACACCTCTTTGTAAAACAAGGTTTGCCAACCGGTCATGCTGCCACCCCACCGGATTGCGCACCGGCCATCACGTCCAAGAACACATCTTCCAGATCGGCCTTGCGGATCTCAATGTCCTGGGCTTGTACCCCGGCTTCACGCGCTTGCGCCAACAAACGCTCCACTTCCAGCGCGTCGTTGGCGGGCAACTGCACCACGCGCCCGGTCACGCGGGCCAGCTGCGCCAGAGCCGGCGGCAGCGTCTGGTCGGTTTTGAAACGCAACACATTGGCTGAAGCGCGTTTGAGCAACTCTGAGGTGCGCTCCAAGGCCACCAGCTGCCCCTTTTTGAGCATGGCAATGCGGCCGCACAGGGCTTCGGCTTCTTCCAGGTAATGGGTGGTCAACAACACCGTGCTGCCTTGCTTGTTCAAATGGGACACAAACTGCCACAAGGTTTGCCTCAGTTCCACGTCCACGCCTGCGGTGGGCTCGTCCAACACAATAACAGGCGGTTTGTGCACCAAAGCTTGTGCCACCAGCACCCGCCGCTTCATGCCGCCCGACAATTGGCGCATGTTGGAGCTGGCCTTGTCGGCCAAACCCAAACCGTCCAGCAATTCGTCTATCCAGGCCTCGTTGGACCGGATACCAAAGTAACCCGACTGAAAACGCAGTGCCTCGCGCACCGTAAAGAAGGGGTCAAACACCAATTCCTGCGGCACCACACCCAACTGGCGGCGCGCCTGAGCGTAGTCGGTCTGCACATCGCTGCCATGAACCCGCACCCTGCCGCTCGTGGCCCGGGTCAGCCCCGCCAAAATGCTGATCAATGTGGTTTTTCCGGCCCCGTTCGGGCCCAACAAACCAAAGAATTCCCCTGGCTCGATGGAAAAGCCCACACCGTCCAGGGCGCGCAATTCGCCCCGAGCAGTGGTGTAGATTTTGGAAACGTTTTCGAAGGATACGGCGGACATGAGTCCCCGATTTTACGACGTGAGCAATTCACTCACCCCGTACAGGGCGGCCAACTCGCGTGCGCGCGAGGGCAACTGGTGCACCAGGAGGGTATGCCCCAAAGCCGCCGCCTCGCGGCGCAGCACCAGCAGCGCGGCCAAGACAGACGAATCGAACTGCGACAAAGCCCCAGCGTCCAGCTGCAAAACCTTCGCACCTGCGTCTGGGGCTATCTGTTGCAGCACGGCGCGCGCGCTGTCACACCAGTGTGCGGCTTGGTCGTGGGTCAGCACCTCGGGCAAGGGTGGCAGGTTCAAGTAGCTCACCCTTTGGCCGCCGCATTGCTGCGGTTGCGTTCCACCAAAGCAGCAATCAAACCATCAATCCCTTTGGTGTTGATTTCTTGCGCAAACTGGTTTCGGTAGGTCTCGACCAACCAAA
>JBDKEX010000134.1:0-21952 GCA_039798985.1 Pseudomonadota bacterium
CGCAGGGTTTGTTTCGCAACCCTTTGGCCGACCCTTATTTGTTGGGAAGCTCCTCTGGCGCGTCGCTTGGCGTGGCCTTGGCTCTGGCGGTTGTGGGGGGCGGCGCGCAAGCGGTTTCGGGTGGTTTGACTGATTGGGCCCTGCGAATGGGGCTGACCGGCGCTGCTTTTCTGGGCTCGGTGGGGGCGGTATTTTTGACTTTGGGTTTGGCGCGCGGGGTGGGGCACACACTGCGTCTGTTGCTGGCGGGGGTGGTGGTTGGGGTGGTTTTGGGAGCGCTCACCTCTTTGATTCTGTTGCTTTCCCCCGATTCACTTTTGCCCATGCAGTCGTTCATGTTGGGTTCAACCACGTTTGTTGGTTGGGCCTCGTGTGCGGTGATGGCCGCCGTCTGGAGCGTTTGTGCCGTTTTGGCGTGGGCATTTGCAAGGGTGTTGGACGGTTTGGGTTTGGGGGAGGCCACTGCGATCAGTTTGGGCATCAACTTGGCTTTTGCGCGCACGGTGTTGGTGGGCGTGTTGGCCTTGGCCACAGGGGCTGCCGTTGCCCAGACCGGCTTGATCGCGTTTGTGGGATTGGCTGCCCCCCATTTGGTGCGGTCTGCGGGTGCTTTGCCCCATCGGTACTTGATCCCGCTTTCCAGCGCCATGGGGGCTGTTTTGCTTTGCACGGCTGATTTGTTGGCCCGCGGTTTGCTGGCTCCGCAGGAGCTGCCAGTGGGTTTGCTCACGTCACTGCTGGGGGGTGTTTACCTGATCTGGTTGATGCGCGCCCACGGCGGAATCGGAGGCAAAAATTGACCCCGGCCTTTGAAGTCCGTGGCATGGGCCTGAGCATGGCCGGCCGCGAGTTGCTGAACGATGTGAGTGTGACGATAGGAAGCGGGCGTTGGACGGCCATCGTGGGGCCCAATGGGGCGGGCAAATCCACTTTTTTGCGCGCTTTGGCAGGCTTGCAACCCGTGTCGGGTACGGTCAAGTTGATGGGTCGCCCATTGCAGCAGTGGGGCCGTGTTGAGCGGGCCCAAACTGTGGCCTGGTTGGGGCAAAACGAACCTGTGAGCGATGATTTGCATGTGGAGGACTTGGTGATGCTGGGGCGTTTGCCCCACCAAAATTGGTTTGCATTGCCCGCCGACAAAGACCATCTTGTGGTGGATGAAGCCCTGCGTGCTATGGGGGTCTCACACCTGAAAGGGCGCGCCGTCGGCACGCTGTCGGGCGGCGAACGCCAGCGGGTTTTGATGGCCAGAGCTTTGGCTGTGCAAAGTGCGGTGTTGCTGCTGGATGAGCCTCTGGCCAATTTGGATCCACCGCATCAAGCCGACTGGTTGCTGCTGGTCAGAGCATTGGTGGTGCAAGGCAAAACCGTGGTGAGCGTATTGCACGAGGTTTCTGCCGCCTTGCAGGCCGACGACTTGATGGTTTTGGACCGCGGCAGTATGGTGCACCACGGGCCTGCTGGCGCTGCTGCAACCCACAGAGCCGTGGAGCAGGTGTTCTCCAACCGCATTGCCATACACCCCCTTGCAGGGCAGTGGGTGGGTGTTACCCGTTGACTTTTTTTGACTGAGCGCAAGACCCACATCAGTTGGGTTGGTTAGGATTCCAGCTGTCTGGAGGACCCCATGAGATTGGCGCTGTTATCTGATTTGCATGCAAATTTGCATGCGCTCAAGGCGTGCATGCAGCACGCCAAGACCCAAGGAGCGCAACAGTTCGCTTTTTTGGGCGATTTGGTGGGTTACTGCGCCTACCCCAGCGAAGTGGTTCAAACCGTGATTGAAGCCCAAAAGGCAGGCGCCTGGGTGCTGCAAGGCAACCACGACGCCATGGCGGTTAAACCCCCGGTGGAAAGCAAGGACCATGGCTCAAACTCGGCTTCATGGACCCATCAACACCTTTCAGCATCAGAGCGTGGGTACTTGGCTTCGTTGCCCATGCATGTGGAGTTTGACGGCTACCTGTTGGTGCACGCCAGCGCCCATTCGCCCGAAAAGTGGCCCTACGTTGACAGCGAACTGAAAGCGCAAATCTGCCTGAACGCGGCAGTTGAGAAATTCCAGTCCAAGGGTGTTTTTGTGGGGCATGTGCACCACCAAGCGCTGTATTACCAAGGGGCCGGGCGCGCCTTGATGAAGTTTGAGCCCCAAGCAGGAACGGCGATTCCGGTACCCAGAAGTCGAAAATTCGTGGCAACGGTGGGTTCGGTGGGGCAGCCCCGCGACGGCGACACCCGCGCCATGTACGCCCTTTTGGACACGGACAGCTCCCGGTTGACGTACCACAGGGTGGTTTACGACCACCAGGCCGCCGCCGCCGCCATACGTTTGGTGGGGTTGCCCAACTATTTTGCCGAGCGTTTGGAGTTTGGGGTATGAAATTGTTGCTACCCGGGACCGAGATTGACGGTTTTGAAATACAAGAGTGTTTGCATGCTGGCGGAATGGCGCACATTTACGCCGTGGCGTACGCCCACAAAACGGCGGGTCAGGCCAGCTCGACCGGGTTCCCAATGGTGATGAAGATACCTCGAATGACCTCGGGCGACGGCGCCGAGACCATTTTGAGCTTTGAGGTAGAGCACCAGATCTTCCCCACCCTGATGGGGCCGCATGTGCCACGATTTGTGGCCGCAGGCGATTTGCAGCACGTGCCGCATTTGGTCATGGAGCGGATTGAAGGACAAACACTCGACCATTGGCTGGACCAAAAAACCTTGCCCGAATTTGCGGTTGTTGCGCAACTCGGGGCCGCCCTGGCCAAAGCCGCGCACAGCTTGCACAAGCAAAACGTTTGCCACCTGGACTTGAAGCCCGCAAACGTGTTGATCAAATCGCAGTCTGCGCCGAGTGAAGGGTCAGACTATCATGCGGTCTTGCTGGACTTTGGTCTGTCTTGTCATGCGCACTACCCTGATTTGTTGGCTGAGGAGTTGCGCAAAGCCGTGGGTTCGCCCATTTGGATAGCCCCTGAGCAGGTGGTGGGCGTGCGAGGAGACCCCCGAAGCGACATTTTTGCCATTGGGGTAATGCTGTATCAGCTGTGCACCGGTGAGTTGCCCTTTGGTGCACCCAGCACGGCAGGGGGGCTGCGGCAGCGGCTGTGGGTCGACCCGATTCCGCCCAAAATCCACCGCCCTGATGTTCCCAGTTGGTTGCAGGAGGTGATTCTGCGGTGTCTGGAGCCTGAGGCTGCGCAACGCTATCCGTCGGCAGCACACTTGGCTTTCGATTTGACCCATACCGATCAAATCAAAATCACGGAACGTGGGCTGAAAAACCAGAAAACCAGTTTCAGAACCCACCTCAAGCGCTGGTTCAAAACCGCGGGCATGCATTACACCCCCAGCCCTTTGCCGCAGCATCAGGTCAGCGAAGTGCCCATTGTGATGGTGGCGTTGCCCTGCAAGGATGTGACCGACACCAACCTGTATTCGCTGCGTCAATCGGCGCAACGCAGTTTGGGCTTGCGGCCTGGTGCCCGTTTGGCCGTGGTAACAGTGATTTCCTCGAACGAGGTGAGCAGCACCTCGGACACCGACAGCGAAACGAGTGTCCATCGCCGCTATTTGGGGTTTTTGCAAAATTGGGCGATGCCTTTGGTTTTGGACGATCACCAAGCCTCTTTTCATGTGCTGGAGTCCAATGACGTGGCTGCCGCATTGCTGAAGTACGCCGAGGGCAACCATGTCAGCATCATCGTGATGGGGGCTGCCACCCACGGATTGCAAATGCAGCGCTTCATTGCCACAGTGCCTATCAAAGTGGCCATGTACGCACCTTGCACCGTGATATTGGTCAAACAAAACCTGCCGTTTGAGCTGCTGGCCCAAAGCAACGACAGCTGAAAAACAAAACCCCCGAGCGACCGCAAAGGGCCACGCGGGGGCTGATCAGGCCACTGAGAAGAATTACTTCTTTTCTTCGGCTGCTGGTGCAGCGGCAGGTGCCGGGGCAGCTGCTGCGTCAGGTTTCTTTTCTTCGGCATGAGTTGTTTCGGTGCCGTGTTTTTCACCGCTCATGTCCAGGTTGTCACCACCCTTCATGATCACAAACAGCGACAGGGCAGCGAACAAAACAAATCCTACAACCAACTTCCACATAGCAAGGCTCCTTTACAGCATATCAAACAAAAACCCTCAAAAGAGGGCTTTTGTTTGATGGCCAGGGGACGCAAATCCCCCGGCCACTGAACTTATCAGTCCTCAGCGTAGATATCTACGTCTTTGGTTTCGCGAACAAACAGCAGGCCAATCACGAAGGTGGCTGCAGCGATCACGATGGGGTACCACAGACCGTAGTACATGTTACCGTTCTGGGCCACCATCGCGAAAGCAATGGTAGGCATCAGACCGCCAAACCAGCCGTTACCGATGTGGTAAGGCAAGGACATGGAGGTGTAACGAATACGTGTCGGGAACATTTCCACCAGCATGGCGGCAATCGGGCCGTACACCATGGTCACGTAGATCACCAGTATCGACAGGATGACAATGATGGTTACCTTGTCCACCTTGGCTGGGTCAGCCTTGGCAGGGTAGCCAGCTTCGTTCAAAGCTGCACGAACTTCCTTCTTGAAGCCGTCCATCGCTGCTTTGGATGCATCGTCGAACTTGCTGTTCACAACCACGGCAACCGGGGCGGTGAGCACTTTTTCGCCGATCGTCACAGTGGCAGGGCCCACGGAGGCGCTGGTCACGTTGTCATAGCTCACAGAGTTCTGGGCCAAGAAACGCTTTGCAATGTCGCAAGACTTGGTGAAGTCGATTTCACGTGCCACCGGGTTGCCCTGGAAGGAGCAATCGCCGGCAGATGCGGTCACCGTGATCTTATTCTTGACTTGGGCTTCAGCCAGCGCAGGGTTGGCTGCTTTGGTCAGAGCTTCGAACAGAGGGAAGTAAGTCACGCAAGCCAGCAACAAGCCAGCCAGAATGATCGGCTTACGGCCGATTCTGTCGGACAAGGAACCGAACACCACGAAGAAAGGTGTACCGATGATCAGCGAAGCTGCAACCAGCAAGTTTGCGGTGGAGCCGTCGACTTTCAACACGCTGGTCAAGAAGAACAGAGCGTAGAACTGACCCGAATACCAAACCACGGCTTGACCGGCCACCAGGCCGAACAAAGCAAGCAGAACCACCTTCAGGTTTTTCCACTGACCGAAAGACTCAGCCAAAGGTGCCTTGGAGGTTTTGCCTTCTTCCTTCATTTTCTTGAAGGCAGGAGATTCGTTCATCGACAAACGGATGTAGACGGAAATGCCCAGCATCACGATCGAAACGATGAACGGAACACGCCAGCCCCAGTCGGCGAAGGCTTCTTCACCGATGATGGTACGTGTGCTCAGAATCACGATCAGCGACAGGAACAAACCCAGCGTAGCTGTTGTTTGAATCCAGGCGGTGTAAGCACCGCGCTTGCCATGAGGAGCGTGTTCGGCCACGTAGGTGGCAGCGCCGCCGTACTCGCCGCCCAGTGCCAAGCCTTGCAGCATGCGCAGTGCGATCAAGATCACCGGAGCAGCCACGCCGATGCTGGCGTAGTTGGGCAACACACCCACGATGAAGGTGGAGCCACCCATGATCAGGATGGTGACCAGGAAGGTGTACTTGCGGCCGATCATGTCGCCGAGACGACCGAAAACCAACGCGCCGAACGGACGAACGATGAAGCCTGCAGCAAAGGCCAACAAAGCAAAAATGAACGCAGCCGAGGGGTCCAAACCTGCAAAGAACTGCTTGGCAATGATGGCTGCCAAAGAACCGTACAGATAAAAGTCGTACCACTCAAACACCGTGCCCAAGGAAGAGGCAAAGATAACCTTTTTCTCTTCCGACGACATCGGCCTGGATGCTGTGTTGGCCATATATGGTCTCCTGTTAATGGAATAACACGCTCCCCCAACGGAAGCGATGGGGTGGACTATCTTGGCGAACGCTGACCAACTTCTGACGCAACAATTACACAAACTTACAAAAATCAAATGTATCAATAAAAAAGGGCATAAACCTTTAATAAAAGAAAATTATGATACTTTTCGACTTGAATTACAGGGTATACCCCAGTGCTGAAAATTTGGAATAAATGACCTTTGGGCGGGTAGGGTGAAGACCCGCAACCGTCAAATTTCAATTTTGCTGCCCAGTTCCACCACAGATCCGTTGGGCAACCCCAAGAATGCAGCGGCACCGCTGGCGTTGTGGTGCATTTGCGCGAACAGTTTTTCGCGCCATTGCGCCATTCCGCCGGCAGGGGTGGGAATGACAACGTCCCGCGACAAAAAGTAGCTGGTGGTCATGGGGTCCATGTTGACGCCCCGGTGCTTGAGCTCGGCCAGCGCTGACGGCAGGTCGGGATCGTTCTTGAACCCGTAGTTCACATACACCTTGAAGCAGTCGTGCCCGAGCGACTCCGAAACCACCCGGCCGTTGATGCCTATCCAGGGCACCTCGTGGTGTTTGACCGTGACAAACAGGTTTTGCGCATGCAGCACCTTGTTGTGTTTCAGGTTGTGGAGCAAGGCGGTCGGGACGGTACCTGCTTCTGCCGACAAGAACACCGCGGTGCCCTCTACACGTGTGGGTGGATTCAAGAAAACAGATTCCAGGAAGTCATCCAAATCCAAGGCCTCAGATTTCAAGGACTTGCTCAGCAAATCCCGGCCGTCTTTCCAGGTGACCATCAGGGTAAAAATGGCCAACCCTATTGCAAGGGGGAACCAGCCGCCATCAGCGAGCTTGAGCAAGTTGGAGCTGAAGAACGCAATATCAATCAATAAAAAACAAGAAGTGCTTGCTATAGATAGGAACCACGGGTAGCCCCAACCATACCGAATCACAAAAAATGTCAATATCGTGGTTATCAGCATGTCCAGGGTAACCGCAATTCCGTAAGCTGCTGCCAAATTGCTGGAAGTTTTGAACATGACCACCGCCAATACAATGGCAACGAAAAGCCCCCAATTGACAAACGGAATATAGATCTGACCGGTGTCTTTGATGCTGGTGTGCAATATTTGCAGCCTGGGCAAATAACCCAGTTGAATGATTTGCTTGGTCACGCTGTAGGCGCCCGAAATCAGGGCTTGTGAAGCGATCACGGTGGCGGCGGTGGCAAGACCGACCAGCGGCAGCAACAGCCATTCTGGGGCCATGTTGAAAAATGGATTGCTGACAGCGGAAGGGTCTGAAAGCAACAGGGCACCTTGCCCCATGTAATTCAGCACCAGGCAGGGCATGACCACCAAAAACCAAGCCAAGCGAATGGGGCGCTTGCCAAAATGGCCCATGTCAGCGTAAAGCGCCTCGCCGCCTGTTACGCACAAAACAACTGCCCCCAAAATGATGAAAGTTGTGCCTGGGTTGGCCCAAATAAAGTCAATCGCGTAAAGGGGGTTGGCTGCAAAAACGATCTCGGGGTGCGGGATCATGTTGTATATGCCAAGCAACCCGATTGCAATAAACCAAATCAAGGTTATGGGCCCAAAAAAGCGACCTATTTTAGCGGTTCCTCTTTTTTGTATTGAAAACAAGGCAAGCAAAATCACCAAGGTAATGGGTATAACGTATTTTTTGAAATTCGGGGAAATAACTTCCAAACCCTCTACAGAGGACAAAACGGAAATGGCGGGCGTAATAACACCATCACCGTAAAACAAGCACGCTCCAAAAATACCTATAAACAGCAATACCCGGCGCAATTTTGGCTTGTGTTTGACCGACTGTGAGGCAAGCGCCAGCATGGCCACCAGACCGCCTTCGCCATTGTTGTCTGCCCGCAAAACCAATGTAACGTACTTCAAAGATACGATGACAGTCAGCGTCCAGATGAAAAGTGAAAGTATGCCGTAGATGTTGTTGGCGGTGGGCTCTATGTGGCCCGTGTGAAAGACCTCCTTCATTGCGTACAAAACACTGGTGCCAATGTCGCCGTAAACGACGCCTATGGCCCCAAGTGTCAGTCCGCTAATTGAGGTTTTGTTTGTTTTCATATTGAATAATGGAGGGGTTGAGTCGATTTGTGGTCAGACTTTTAATTCGCGGTTCCGTCCATTCGAATCTCTTGGAGTATGGTGGTGGCAATTTCTTCAATTGACTTCGTTGTTGTTGAAAGCCATCGGATGCCAGCGCGCTTCATCATGGCCTCGGCTTCATTCACTTCATATCGGCAGTTTTGTACGCTGGCATAGCGCGAGTCAGGCCGCCGTTCGTTGCGTATCTCGCTCAGGCGCGCTGGGTTGATGGTCAGCCCGAACAATTTTTTGCGGTGGGGCACCAATGCCGGTGGCAGCTGTCGGCGTTCAAAGTCCTCGGGGATCAGTGGGTAGTTCGACGCTTTCAAGCCGTATTGCATGGCCAAGTAGAGCGAGGTGGGGGTTTTGCCGCTGCGGCTCACACCCACCAAAATCACGTCGGAGTTTTCCAGATCCCGGTTGCTTTGGCCGTCATCGTGGGCCAGCGCGTAGTTGATGGCCTCGATGCGTTCGTGGTATTCCTTGCTGCGCGAAGCGTCAGAAAAACGTCCCACTCTGTGGTGCGACTTGACGCCAAGTTCGGCTTCCAGGGGCTCAATAAAGATGCCAAACATGTCCAGCAGCATGCCTTTGCATTCCGCTTTCAGAGCGGCCAACACCTCCATGTTGACCACGGTAGTGAACACCAAAGGCCGGCGTCCTTCTATCTGCTCGGTGTGGTTGATTTGACGCATGGCTTGGTGGGCCTTGTCCACCGTGTCCACAAAGGGCAAACGCACCTGGCGCGTGTTGGCATCAAATTGCGCAAGAATGGCCTTGCCAAAAGTCTCGGCCGTGATGCCAGTGCCGTCGGAAATAAAAAAAACGGTGCGTTGGGGCATTTGAAATCCTAGCCTAAGCTTGTGGTTCTAGAATGCATGTGATTATGCAGTTCCCGCAACTTGCGGGGCCGCGCGCAACAACAGAACAACAGCGTTTGGCTCCCGCAGAGCGCCCCGGTTTTTCAACATCGTGGAGTTTTGTCATGTCGCAACTGTTCAGTCAGGCCGCTTTGGTCGTTCCGTTTGAGCTACTCAGAATGACGGACGTCGAGACCGTTGGCGGGAAAAATGCCAGTCTTGGCGAAATGATTTCTCAGCTGCCGCAAGGCGTTCGGGTGCCCACTGGTTTTGCCACCACTGCGCATGCCTTTCGGGAGTTTTTGAAGTTCGATGGCCTGGATGAACGGATCCACTCGAAACTGGCTGCTCTGGACACTGAAGATGTGCGCGCCTTGGCCCAGGTGGGCGCCGAAATCCGCACCATGGTGGAAGCGCAGCCGTTCCCCGCCGACCTGGAGCAGGCGATTCGCCATGGCTATGCCACCCTCAACGGTGACAGCGCCACCGCCACCTATGCCGTGCGTTCTTCGGCCACCGCCGAAGATTTGCCAGACGCGTCCTTTGCGGGGCAGCAAGAAACTTTCTTGAATGTGCACGGCATCGAAGAGGTGCTGCACAAGATCAAAGAGGTGTTCGCCAGCCTCTACAACGACCGCGCCATCAGCTACCGCGTGCACAAAGGCTTTACTCACGCCGAGGTGGCTTTGTCGGCGGGCATCCAGCGCATGGTGCGTTCCGACCTGGGCGCCGCCGGCGTCATGTTCACCATCGACACCGAAAGCGGTTTTGAGGATGTGGTGTTCATCACCTCCAGCTATGGCTTGGGCGAGACCGTGGTGCAGGGTGCCGTCAACCCCGACGAGTTCTATGTTCACAAACCCATGCTCAAGGCAGGCAAGCAAGCACTGATCCGCCGCAACCTGGGCTCCAAACTGATTGAAATGGTGTTCAGCACCCCCGAGGAAAAAGCCGCGACCCAAAAGCTGGTGAAAACTGTGGACGTGCCGGTGGAGCAGCGCAACCGCTACAGCCTAACCGACGCCGATGTGTTGGAGTTGGCCCGGTATGCGTTGGTGATTGAGCAGCACTACGGGCGCCCCATGGACATTGAATGGGGCAAGGACGGCAACGACGGGCAGCTCTACATCCTGCAGGCACGCCCCGAAACGGTGAAAAGCCAGGCCGCGGGCCAGGTTGAGATGAAGTACAAGCTCAAAGGCAAGGGCACGGTGCTGGCCTCTGGGCGTGCCATTGGGCAAAAAATCGGAACCGGTCCGGTTCGTCTGGTGCACAACATCAGCGAAATGGACAAGGTGCAACAGGGCGATATTTTGGTCACCGACATGACCGACCCCAACTGGGAACCGGTGATGAAGCGTGCCAGCGCCATCGTCACCAACCGCGGGGGGCGCACCTGCCACGCCGCCATCATCGCTCGCGAACTGGGTATTCCAGCGGTGGTGGGTTGTGGCAACGCCACCGACACCCTCAAAGACGGCACCTTGGTCACTGTGAGTTGCGCTGAGGGCGACACTGGCCATATTTACGATGGCTTGCTGGAAACCGAAATCACCGAAGTCAAACGCGGCACCATGCCGGCGCTGGACTTGAAGATCATGATGAACGTGGGCAATCCACAGCTGGCCTTTGACTTTGCACAAATTCCCAACAGCGGGGTGGGTTTGGCCCGGCTTGAATTCATCATCAACAACAACATTGGGGTGCACCCCAAGGCCATTCTGGATTACCCACAAATCGACGCTGACTTGAAGAAAGCGGTGGAATCCGTGGCGCGAGGTCATGCCAGCCCGCGCGCTTTTTATGTCGACAAGGTGGCTGAAGGCGTTGCCACGATTGCAGCCGCCTTTTGGCCCAAGCCGGTCATCGTGCGTTTGTCCGATTTCAAAAGCAACGAGTACCGCAAGCTCGTAGGTGGCAGCCGCTACGAACCCGATGAAGAAAACCCCATGTTGGGTTTCCGCGGCGCCGCGCGCTACATCAGCGAAGACTTTGGCGAAGCCTTTGCAATGGAATGCGAAGCGTTGAAGCGGGTGCGAGAAGACATGGGCCTGACCAATGTCCAGGTGATGGTGCCGTTTGTACGCACCCTCAAGCAAGCCGAGCGCGTGGTGGACTTGTTGGCCAAGCACGGACTCCAACGGGGTGAAGGCGGCGAGGCCGGCGGCGAAGGCGCGCTCAAACTCATCATGATGTGCGAGATACCCAGCAACGCGATTCTGGCTGAACGCTACTTGCAGTTTTTCGACGGTTTCTCGATTGGCTCCAATGACTTGACCCAACTCACTTTGGGCCTTGACCGCGACTCGGGTTTGGAGCTTTTGGCCCATGACTTTGACGAACGCGACCCTGCCGTGACGGCGCTGATCAGCATGGCGATCAAGGCTTGCCGAGACCAAGGTAAATACATCGGGATTTGCGGTCAGGGTCCCAGCGACCACCCTGATTTTGCTGAGTGGCTGCGTGACCAGGGCATCAGCTCCATATCCCTCAACCCCGATTCCGTGGTGGATACTTGGCAGAAGCTGGCCGGTTGAAGCGGCCAAGACATGAGGATAAAAGGAGGCGGCTGCCTCCTTTTTTGTCGAAAATACCCGTTTTGAAGGTCAGCAAATATGCATGAACTGTTGCTCTCACAACGCCTTTGGGCCTTGTTTTTCGTTGGCACCGCGTTGTTCAATTTCCCCTTGATCGCTTTGTGGGATGAGCCTGTCTCGGTGCTGGGTGTGCCCTTGTTTCCGGCGGCCTTGTTTTTTTCCTGGGCTTTGCTGATAGGGGGTGTCGCCTGGCTGATGGAGCGTCAACTTCGTTGACTTGCCTCCAGAACAAACGTTAGCTGCCTGTGTCTCCCTTTTTTGTAATTGGCGCGTCCTTCGCCTACATGACATTGCTGTTCGCGATCGCCTATTGGGCCGATCGCCGCGCGAGGCAAGGGCGCTCGGTGGTGGGCAGTCCGTGGGTGTACTCACTGTCCATGGCGGTCTATTGCACCGCCTGGACCTACTTTGGCAGTGTTGGCAGGGCCGCCACTGCGGGCGTTTGGTTTTTGCCCATTTATTTGGGGCCCATGTTGGCCATGACTCTGGCCTGGGTCGTCATCCGCAAGATGGTCCGCATTTCGCGCGCTTACCGCATCACGTCGATTGCCGACTTCATTTCAAGCCGGTATGGCAAAAGCCCGGTTCTGGCGGGTACGGTCACCTTCATCACCGTGGTGGGCATAGTGCCTTACATAGCCCTGCAGCTCAAAGCCATTTCGGTGAGTTTTGCGGTCATGACGGCATCGGACCATGCCGCACCGCTGGTCCAGCAAATTTGGTGGCAAGACAGCACGTTTTACCTGGCCTTGGTTTTGGCCGGTTTCACCATGGCGTTCGGTGCGCGCCAGCTCGACAACAGCGAGCGGCACGAAGGCATGGTGGCCGCGATTGCCTTCGAATCCGTGGTGAAGCTGGTTGCTTTTTTGGCGGTCGGCGTGTTTGTCACCTATGGTTTGTTCGATGGCATTGCCGATATTTTTACGAAAGCACAGGAGGTGCCCGAGCTGGCGCAACTGCTGACAGTCGGCGTGGCCCAGGGAAAACCGTTCGCTTATGCGCAATGGTTCGGTTTGTTGATGTTGGCCATGTTCTCGGTCATCTTGTTGCCACGGCAGTTTCAGGTGATGGTGGTCGAAAACGTGGACGAACAACACCTGCGGCGGGCCGCATGGGCCTTTCCGCTGTATTTGTTGTTGATCAATCTGTTCGTGTTGCCAATTGCGCTGGGCGGGTTGCTGGTGTTTGGCGTGGGCCTTCGGAACCCCGAAACTTTCGTTCTTACTTTGCCGTTGTCGCTGGACCACCCGAGTTTGGCGTTTTTGGCGTTTCTGGGCGGGCTGTCGGCTTCAACCGGGATGATCGTGGTCGAGGCAATCGCCGTGTCCACCATGGTCTCCAACGACCTCTTGATGCCCCTGCTGCTGCGCGCGCGCAAATGGGCGTTTGTTGAAAAGCTGGACCTGACCCGGCTGCTGCTTCACTCCCGGCGAGCGGCCATTTTGTTGGTGCTGATGTTGGGCTACGTGTACGACCACCTGGCGGATGATTCCTACGCGCTTGTCAACATAGGGTTGATCAGTTTTGCGGCGGTTGCCCAGTTTGCCCCCGCTTTGTTTGGGGGCATGTACTGGCGCAGCGGCACCCGCCAGGGTGCCATGGCGGGTCTGTTGCTGGGCTTTGCCATGTGGGCTTACACGCTGATGCTGCCCTCGCTGGCCCGATCGGGTTGGATGGACACCTCGTTCATTGACAACGGCTTGTTGGGTTCCTCTTGGTTGAAGCCTGAAGAGCTGCTGCGCCTCCAAGGTCTGGACAATTTGACACATTCGCTTTTTTGGAGCCTTTTGCTGAATATGGGGGCCTACGTGGGAGTGTCCCTTTGGCGCATGCCATCTGCTCAAGAAACCAGCCAGGCGCTGCTGTTTGTGGATGTGTTTGAGCGCATCAGCACCTCGCGGCCGGTTTTTTGGCGCGGCCAGGCCAGCGTCAGCGAGCTTTTCCCCCTGGTGGCCCGGTTTTTGGGGCTGAGCCGTGCAGAGCAGCTGTTTGATCGCTACGCCCAACAGCTGGGCTTGCAAGGGCGACACCAACTGCAGGCCGACCCCCGCTTTGTTCAGTACGTAGAGACCCAGTTGGCGGGCGCCATAGGAAGCGCCTCGGCCCGGGTCATGGTGGCGTCTGTTGTGAAAGAGGACTCGCTGGACCTGGACGACGTCATGCGCATATTGGACGAAGCCACACAGCTTCGCCTCCAATCCCGGGAGCTTGAGCAAAAGTCACGTTCTTTGGAGCTAGCAACCGCTGAACTTCGAGCCGCGAACGACCAACTCAAAAGCCTGGATCGTTTGAAAGACGATTTCATGTCGTCGGTCACACATGAATTGCGCACGCCTTTGACCTCGATCAGAGCTTTGTCTGAACTGATGCGAGACGATGCAGAGATGGAAAGCGGTCAACGCCAGCAATTTTTGTCGATCATCGTGTCGGAGGTTGAGCGGTTGACCCGCCTCGTCAATCAGGTGCTGGACATGGCCAAAATCGAAGCAGGCCATGCCGATTGGCAACCCTCAGACGTGGATCTCGTCGGGCTGATAAAAACCTCTGTTCAAACCACCGCCGAGCTGTTCAGGGAGCGGGCCGCGCAAACGAAGCTTAGTTTGCCTGCCGGGGGGGTGTGGGTTCGGGCAGACGCTGATCGTTTGACCCAGGTCATGTTGAACCTGTTGTCCAATGCGGCAAAGTTTGTGCCGGCAGGGCAGGGTGAAGTCCATGTAATTTTGGAACAAAATAATGGGCGTGCGGTTGTGCGGGTGCGCGACAATGGGCCTGGTGTGGCACCAGATCAGCATGGGCTGGTCTTTGAAAAGTTCCGACAGGGTGGCGACAGCCTCAACCGACCGCAGGGTACCGGTTTGGGTCTGCCCATCAGTCGGCAAATTGTGGAACATTTTGGGGGGCACATGTGGCTTGAACCGCAGCCAAAACAAGGCGCGTGCTTTGCTTTTGATTTGCCCTTGCTGCTGCCAACACAAGAAAGTAACGGAGGTGGCGCATGGGCGCACACATATTGATTGCTGACGACGAGCCGAACATCCTCATATCGCTGGAATTTTTGATGAGACGTGAGGGCTACACGGTGCGTGTTGCCCGCGATGGGCAAGAAGCCTTGGATGCGATGGAGACGGAAAAACCCGATTTGCTGCTGTTGGACGTGATGATGCCGCGCAAGACCGGGTTCGATGTTTGCCGCGAAGTGCGCGCCCATGCCACGCTCAAAAACACCCCCATATTGATGTTGACCGCCAAAGGCCGGGACACCGACGTGGCACAAGGTTTGTCCTTGGGGGCGAACGCCTACATGACCAAACCTTTTTCTACCAAAGAACTGGTGGACAAGGTCCGCGAAATTCTCGAAGGTATCGGCTGAAGCAACGCAACCCACGGCCGGTGGGTAGTTTCTTGGTCCCAGCCTCGGGTTGGGGTTTTCCATGGGTGTGAAAAAACAGTGCCTGCAGGGGCTATAGTTCCCGCAAGTTACACATTTATGTCACCAACATGGCGCCATGTGGTTGTTCATTGTTTCCATCAAGTTAATTGCAGAAATTGCCTTGTTGGCGCTGCTCGGGCGCTGGGCGTTGGCGCGCCTGTTGGCGGCCATGGGGGTTCTCGATCGGTCTCAAAACCTGTTCTACCAGTTGCTGGACATTTTGACGAAGCCAGCCCTGGCCTTGGCAGCCGTGTGTGCGCCACGGTGGGTGCTCCCCAGGCATCAGCCCCTGGTTGCGTTTGCTTTGCTGGCAGCTGTTTGGTTGGCAGCGGTGGCGGTAAAAATCGACCTTTGCTTGCAAGCAGGGGTGTCCACTTGCCGTTGACCCTTTGCGCCCGAGCCCTGTACAAACAGCGTGTTTGGGCTGTTTGGGTCTGGGGTTTGCTCTGCTTGGCAGCCGGGCAGCGGCATTGGGCTGAACAGGCTTTTCTGGCGGTGCTGCAGCGGGCGCCCGAGCACACAGGCGCCATGGCCAGTCTGGCCCATTTGATGGCCCAAGATGGCCGTTTAGAGCCTGCGCTTCTTTGGCAAAAGGGGGTTGCTGAACTGCAACCCAACCATGCGTCCGCTTGGTTCAATTTGGGGTATTTGCTCGAGCGGTCCCAGCAACCCCAGCAAGCCGAACCCGCATTTCGAAAGGCCTTGGGCATCAATCCGCGCCTTGACCAAGCTTGGTACGCGCTCGGCTTGGTCCTTTTTCAGCAAAGCAAACACACCGAAGCTTTGCTCGCATTTCAAGAAAATACCCGTTTGCAGCCTTTCAATTCCCATGGGTGGACCATGCAAGCGCAATTGCACCATCGCTTGAACATGCAGGTGGAGCTTGACCGCACCCTGTCACATCTGCGCGGTTTTGACCCCAAGGCCGCAATGGCTTTGGAGCGCAGCTTGCTCGGCGGGTGCGTGGGAGCCACGCATTGACAGAACCCGCCACCCAACATGAGGCTGCGCTTCAAAGGCAGAGGCATTGGCGCGCCAACTTGCAAGCGACGGGCATTCTGCTGGTGCTTTGGTTTTTGGTGACTTTTGGGGTGGGTTATTTTGCTCGCGATTTGACCTTCAGGGTGTTCGGTTGGCCCTTCAGTTTTTGGATGGCTGCCCAAGGGGCTCTGGTGGTGTATTGCTTCATTGTGGCTGGCTACGCTTGGTATATGGACCGTTTGGATCACAAATATGGCGTAGAGGAGTCGGGCCCATGAGCGGAACTCCTGCGATTCCCGACCGAAGTTTTCGCCAACAACTGCGGCGCGTCTACCTGATCTACACCGGCGGTTTTTTGGCATTCGTGGTGACCCTAGGCGTGTTGGAGCAGTTGGGGCTCTCGCGGGAATGGATAGGCCTTTCTTTCTTGCTTGCCACGGTGGGTTTGTACGCGGCCATCGGCATCATGAGCCGCACCACCGACCCGGTTGAGTATTACGTTGCCGGGCGCAGGGTGCCGGCCATTTACAACGGTATGGCCACGGGTGCAGACTGGATGTCTGCAGCCTCCTTCATTGGCTTGGCCGGAACCATTTATTTGCAAGGCTACAGCGGACTCGCGTTTGTTCTGGGCTGGACGGGGGGGTACTGCCTGGTGGCGCTGCTGTTGGCACCTTACCTGCGCAAATTTGGGCAGTTCACCATTCCAGACTTCCTGGGCGAACGCTACGGCGGGAGCGTGCCTCGCTTGTTGGGCATAGGGGCGGCAATACTGTGTTCTTTCACCTACATCGTGGCGCAAATTTACGGTGTGGGTCTCATTACTTCGCGCTTAACAGGTGTTGCTTTTGAGCTGGGCGTGTTTCTGGGCCTGGGCGGCATCTTGGTGTGTTCATTTTTGGGCGGAATGCGCGCTGTTACCTGGACCCAAGTTGCTCAGTACATTGTGCTGATTCTGGCGTACATGTTGCCTGTGGCCTGGCTTTCTGTGAAGCAAACAGGTGTTCCTGTACCCCAACTCGTGTACGGTTACCAACTTGAGAAAGTCAGCCAAAAAGAACAGGAGCTGTTGAAAGACCCCAAGGAACTGGAGGTTCGGCAGGTGTACGAATACCGAGCCCACATGCTCGACGCCAAGCTCAAAGACCCCGCAGGCGCCCTGGCGCGAGACAAGGCCCGGGCCGAGCAATTGCTGCTGGATTTGCGCGACGGCAACGCCTTGCCCGCGGACATTTCGTTGGCTGAGAAGGAATTGTCCCGATTGCCCAAAGACGAAGTGGCCGCAAAAGTGGTGTGGACCCGCGATCGCGACGAGGCGCAATCCAAAACCAAACCATTGAACGGGATGCTGCCGCAAGCCCAGCCCTATTCGGGCAACCCAGAGGGCACCGATGCGGAAAAAAAGGAATTCGAACACTCGCGGCGGAATTTTTTGGCGCTCGTGTTTTGTTTGATGGTCGGCACAGCAGCGCTGCCCCACATCCTGATGCGTTACTACACCGTGCCTTCGGTTAAGGAAGCCAGAAAATCTGTGACCTGGTCCTTGCTGTTCATTGTGCTGCTCTACTTCACGGCGCCCGCACTGGCTGTGATGGTCAAATTTGAGGTCTTTCATGTGCTTGTGGGCACGCCATTCGACAAATTGCCGACCTGGGTGGCCGCCTGGAGCAAAGTAGATGCCGGTTTGTTGAGCCTGACCGATGTGAACCTTGACGGGATTTTGCAGCTCAACGAAATATCCATCGGCAGCGACATCATTGTTCTTGCCACCGCCGAAATCGGCGGCCTGCCGTACGTGATCTCGGGTCTGGTGGCTGCGGGTGGCCTGGCCGCAGCACTTTCGACCGCAGACGGCTTGCTGTTGACAATAGCGAATGCGCTCAGCCACGACCTGTATTACAAAATGATCGATCCCAATGCGTCCACAGCCCGGCGGGTGACACTTTCCAAGGTGCTGCTGCTGATGGTGGCATTGGCTGCGGCCTACGTGGCTGCGCAAAAACCGGCAGATATTTTGTTTCTGGTGTCAGCGGCATTTTCGTTCGCTGCGGCAGCGTTTTTCCCGGCCTTGGTGCTGGGTATTTTCTGGAAACGCGCCACCGGCACAGCCGCCATCATGGGCATGGTGGCGGGCTTGGGCGTCACCTGCTATTACATGGCCATCACACAACCCTGGTTGCGCGCCTTGCTGGGTTTGCATGGGGCGCCCGAACTGTGGTGGGGCATCTTGCCCATCTCGGCTGGTGTTTTTGGCGTGCCGGTGGGTTTTGCGGTGATGGTGCTGGTCAGTTTGCTCACCCCGCCGCCCCCGCAAACGGTGCAAGACCTGGTGGAATACATCCGCTATCCACGCCTGCCCTGACCGTTGTATAATCGCGGGCTTGCCTTGCCGTACCCCTGTTGACGCTGGGGGCGGCTGTTTCATCCAAAAGGAGAGTTTATGCGTCATTACGAAATCGTTTTGCTGATCCACCCGGATCAAAGCGAACAAGTGCCTGCCATGCTGGAGCGCTACAAAGGCATGATCACCAACGGTGGCGGCCAAGTGCACCGCGTTGAAGATTGGGGCCGTCGCCAACTGGCTTACCAAATCAACAAGCTGTCCAAAGCGCACTACCTGTGCGTGAACATCGAAGCCGACCAGGCTGTGATGGCCGAACTCGAACACGCGTTCAAGTTCAACGACGCTGTGTTGCGCCACCTGACCGTGCAGAAGAAGAAAGCCGACACCGGCGCTTCTTCTATGATGAAGGCTGTGGAGCGCGAAGAAGCTCGCAAGTCCCAGCAGCAGGAGGCCGCAGCGTAATTGCCCGGTGCAATTGCGCCAAACAACGTGAATCAACTCCGATTGGCCGCTTCGCTGGGCCAGGTGCATGCCTTGCGCTACACCCCAGCTGGAATTCCCGCTATCGACATGGTGCTGGAACATACCTCTGAAGCCCAACAATTGGAGCAAACACGACAGGTCAAGCTCGAACTGAAAGCCACGGCTTTTGGTGCGCAAGCGGAAACCTTGGCCCGCCAAGCGCTGGGCGTGGTGTTTGAATTTCACGGTTTTTTGGTCAATTCCCGAAACGGCAAAGGCGTTGTGTTCCAGATTCAAGATTTCACCCAGACTTAAGGAAGCACCATCATGGCTGCACCCAAGCGTTTCAACAAAGACAAGCGCCCCAAGCGCAACACCCAATCGCTGCTGTTCAAGCGCAAAAAGTTCTGCCGCTTTACCGTGGCCGGCGTTGAAGAAGTTGACTACAAAGATGTTGACGTTCTGCGCGACTTTATTGCTGAAAACGGCAAAATCATCCCTGCACGCCTGACCGGCACCCGCGCCATTTACCAGCGCCAAGTGACCACCGCTATCAAGCGTGCCCGTTTCCTGGCCATGCTGCCCTACAGCGACCAGCACCGCGTCTGATAGGAGCAAACACCATGCAAATCATTCTGCTCGACAAAGTTGTCAACCTCGGTGGCCTCGGTGATGTGGTCCGTGTCAAAGACGGCTACGCCCGCAACTTTCTGATCCCCGCCGGCCGCGCTCGCCGCGCCACCCAGTCCGCTGTGGCCGAATTCGAAGCCCGCCGCGCCGAACTGGAAAAAGCAGCCGCTGCCAAGCTGGCCGAAGCCCAAGCCGTCGGTGAAAAGCTCAACGGTTTCACCATCAAGCTGTCCCAAAAGGCCGGTGTGGATGGCCGTTTGTTTGGTTCCGTGACCAACCACGACATCGCTGACGAACTCAACAAGCAAGGCTTCTCTGTGGCCAAAGCCCAAGTTCGCATGCCCAATGGCTTGCTCAAGAACGTGGGCGAGTACACCGTTTCCGTTGGCCTGCACACCGATGTGGTGGTTGACGTGAACGTGTCTGTGTTGGGCGAGACCGCCTGATTCTGCGCAAACGCACCCAACGAAAAGGCCGCTGCAAAGCGGCTTTTTTGTTGTCCACAGAAATTTGCAGTTGTGCCTTGGTTGTTCAAGCCATGTTCACAGAGTTGTCCACACCACCGGCGGTGTGCGCGGCGTAAGATCAACGCCTTGAACGAGGTTTCTCATGTCTGATGTGTTTCCGATGGACGAACTCGACCGCGCCTACAGTGCCTACGGGTCGGACCAGCAAATTGCGCAGTTGCGCGTACCGCCTCATTCCGTGGAGGCCGAATCGAGCGTGTTGGGCGGGCTGTTGCTGGACAACGGTGCTTGGGACCGTGTGGGGGACTTGCTCAACGACAGCGACTACTACCGACACGAGCACAAAGTGATTCACAGCGCCGTGGCCGCCTTGATCAATGCCAACAAACCGGCCGACGTGATCACGGTGTTTGAGCACTTGCAGACCATGGGGCAGGCGGAGTCGGTCGGTGGATTGGCTTATTTGAATTCGCTGGCGCAGTATGTGCCCAGCGCTGCCAACATCCGCCGCTATGCGGAAATCGTGCGAGAACGAGCTATTCTGCGCAAGCTCATCACCGTGAGCGACGAGGTGGCCACACAAGCCTTCAACCCCCAGGGCAAGGCGGTTGCCAAGATATTGGACGAGGCTGAACAGAAAATCTTCAACATCGGCGAAGAAGGCAACCGAATGAAGCAGGGGTTCCAGTCCATGGATTCCCTGGTGGTGGACCTGCTGGACCGGGTTCAGGAAATGGCAGACAACCCGAACGACATCACGGGTGTGCCCACCGGTTTTATCGATTTGGATCGGATGACGGCGGGCCTGCAGGCGGGTGATTTGGTGGTGCTGGCGGCGCGTCCATCCATGGGTAAAACGGCCTTTGCCATCAACATTGCGGAGCACGTGGCCTTGAACGAGGGTCTGCCGGTGGCAGTGTTCTCCATGGAAATGGGTGCAGCACAGCTGGCCGTGCGTATTGTGGGCTCCATCGGGCGTATCAACCAAGGGCATTTGCGCACCGGCAAGTTGACCGATGACGAATGGCCTCGCCTGACCGAAGCCATTGAGCGCTTGCGCACGGTGTCGTTGCACATTGACGAAACCCCGGGCCTGACCCCCAGCGAATTGCGAGCCAATGCCCGCCGCCTGGCGCGCCAATGCGGAAAGCTGGGGCTGATTGTGGTGGACTACCTGCAGTTGATGAGCGGGAGCAGTTCGGAAGGCGAAAACCGCGCCACCGAATTGGGCGAAATTTCTCGCGGCCTGAAAATGCTGGCCAAAGAACTGCAATGCCCGGTGATTGCCCTGTCTCAGTTGAACCGGTCGGTGGAACAACGCACCGACAAACGCCCAATGATGTCTGACCTGCGTGAATCCGGCGCCATCGAGCAAGATGCCGACATCATCATGTTCATTTACCGCGACGAGTACTACAGCAAAGAAGCATGCAAAGAGCCCGGCGTGGCCGAAATCATCATTGGCAAACAACGCAACGGCCCCACCGGTACCGTTAAGCTGGCCTTCCTTAACATGCTGACCCGGTTTGAGAGCCTGGCGGGCTATTCGGACGACTTTTGAATGCAGTCAGGCGCGCACCGCCGCCTGTATGGCTGAAATATCTATCTTGCCCATCGGCATCATGGCGTCGAAGGCTCGTTTGGCCACGTCACCCCCGTGAGCCAAGGCCTCTACCAGCACGCGCGGGGTGATTTGCCAGCTGATGCCCCATTTGTCTTGGCACCAACCGCATTGGCTGGCGTGCCCACCGCTGTTGACGATTGCGTTCCAGTACCGATCGGTTTCGTCTTGATCTTCGGTAGAAATTTGGAAAGAGAACGCTTCGCTGTGCTTGAAACGCGGGCCGCCGTTAACGCCTATGCAGGGAATGCCCGCAACCACGAACTCCACGGTCAACACATCGCCGGCCTTGCCATCGGGGTAATCGGACGGGGCTTTGTGGATCGCAACCATGCTGCTTTGAGGAAACAGGCCAGTGTAAAAACGCGCGGCAGCTTCCGCGTCACGGTCAAACCACAGGCAGATGGTGTTTTTGTGCATATTGCTTACAGCGCGTCGCTGGCAAAGTCTGCCAGTCGCGAGCGTTCGCCACGCGCCAGAGTGATGTGTCCGCTGTGGGGCCAGCCCTTGAAACGGTCCACAGCAAAGGTCAAGCCCGACGAACCTTC
>JBDKEX010000135.1:0-5177 GCA_039798985.1 Pseudomonadota bacterium
TCAATAAAGGCCACCACGGTGGCCGAGCCAATAAAGTCACGGACCGATTCAAAGGCCCGCAAGCTGGAGGCGAATGAACCTGCAGAAGCCGGGCGCTGCTCCATGCGCGTACCCAACACACGCTCCATGATGTAGGCGGAAAGCTTGACATCGGCCCGGCTGCTGGCCAGGTCGACGAACCGGCCGCGCAGGGTGCGCAACAGCAAGTCGCCCAGCAGCACCAGCAGCAAACCCAGCGACAAGGCCCACAAAGTGTCAAACGCCTGGTTGGGCACCACCCGGTCGTAAACGTTCATGGTGAACATGGGCATGGCCACCGCGAACAAATTGGCCACAAAGGCGGCCAAAAGCACGTCGCGGTACAGCCCTGCGTTTTCAGCGATCACGCCCCAAAACCAATGCCCGCTTCGTGTGGTTTTAACCACCGGGCTGCGCGCATCAAAGCGCATGCGCGGCCGGGCATAAATGGCCCGCCCGATGTAGTCGGCCTCCAGCTTTTGGCCATCCACTTCCAGCGGCGCGTCTCCCAGTTCAGGGAAAACCACACGGAACGAGTCGGTGGCAAGCCCTGGCCCGAGCAAAACACAGGCGCGGTTGCCTTCGAGCAACAAGACGACTGGCAACAGTTCTGGTCTGATGGCCGCAAGCGGCGTGGCAACCACTTTGCTGCTCAGGCCGGCGCGCCGGGCAGCACGCTCAAACAACGACGGGGTGAGCCGCCCGCTGTCAGCGGGCAAACCAGCCATGGCCCCCTCTCGGGTGATGGTTTCACCGTGACTGCGCGCCAGTATCAGCAGACAAGACAGCAGTTCATCGGTTGAGGCCGCGGGTTCTTTTTCGCTGATGGGCGGTTCAGGGGGAATAGACATGCAACACTCCGCTGCACTCTGAGCCAAAACGGCCAAAGTGAAAATTCAGTGTAACAAATTGTTGGGGCAGAGACCGGCCAAGCGAAAGAATCAATCGGCCATGGCCAAAGCGGGTTCGTCGCTGTTGACGACCGCTTGGGCCCAGGCGCTCAACTTGCGCGTGTCGGCGCGCAAAATTTGCTGTTTGACTTGCAAAATTTGGGAGGGGTGCATGGAAAAGCTGCGCAACCCCAGCCCCAGCAACAAACGGGTAAGCGCAGGGTCGCCCGCCATTTCGCCACAGACGCTGACGCCTTTTCCCTGAGCGCGGCATTCGGCTATGGTGCTGGCCACGAGTTTGAGCACCGCAGGATGCAAGGGGTCGTACAAATGCGACACCGCCTCGTCCACCCGGTCTATTGCCAAGGTGTACTGAATCAGGTCGTTTGTGCCTATCGAGAGAAAGTCGAAGTGTTTGAGAAACATGGGCACGGTCATGGCGGCTGCGGGCACTTCGATCATGGCACCCAAGCGAACATGGCCGTGCACGGCAGCCCGTTCGTCCAACTGTTGGCGGGCCACTGCCAGCAACTGCAACACCTGCCGAATCTCGCCCAAGTGCGCCACCATGGGTATGAGGAGGTTCACCTTGCCATGGGCCGCAGCCCGCAAAACCGCACGCAACTGCGTCAGAAACATGGCGGGCTCAGACAAACTCCAGCGAATGGCACGCAGGCCCAGCGCCGGGTTCAGGTGATCGTCGCGGCGGGTGTGGTCCAGCGGTTTGTCGGCCCCAACGTCCACGGTGCGGACGGTGACTGGCAAACCGTGCATGCCTTCAACGGCTCGCCGGTAGGCCCGGTATTGCTCTTCTTCGTCGGGCAACTGGCCGCTGCGGCCCATGAACAAAAACTCGGTGCGAAACAAGCCCACGCCCACCGCTCCCACCGCCAGGGCGGGGGTGGCGTCCTCGGGTTGCTCGATGTTGGCGAGCAGTTCCACCCGCTCGCCATCCAGCGTCACTGCGGGTGTGTTTTTGATGCGCCACAGGCGCTCGCGCTCCACTTCGCCTTGGCGCTGTTTGTAGCTGTATTCAGTCAGCAAAATGGGCGACGGGTTGACAATGACGACACCGGCATCGCCGTCAATGATGACCCAATCGTCCTGTTGAACCAGCTGGCTGGCCGTTCTGGCGCCCACCACGGCCGGGATGTCCATGCTGCGTGCAACGATGGCGGTGTGACTCGTTTTGCCACCCACATCGGTAACAAAACCGGCAAACACGCTTTGCTTGAATTGCAACATGTCGGCCGGCGACAAATCGTGCGCAATCAACACCAACTGCGACTCGGGGGCTTCGGCCTCCTCCCAGTCCACCTTCAATGCACCCGCCTCGCTTGGCAAGGGCACTGCCACGGGCGACGCCACGCCGTGAAGCTGGCGCAGGACACGCTCGACCACCTGCTCCAAATCGGCTTTTCGTTCGCGCAGGTAGGGGTCTTCCATCTCGTCAAACTGGCGGGCAATCACTTCCAGCTGCGAGGTCAACGCCCACTCGGCGTTGTAGTGCCGCTCAGTGATCCACTGCTTGACGCCTTCTTGCAACTGTTCGTCCTGCAACAGCATCAGGTGGACATCAAGCAACGCGGCCAGCTCGTGGTGCGCGTCCTTACCCGTCAGCCCCTGCAGGCCCTGCTGAACACGGCCAATTTCCTCCACCACCGCGTTTCGGGCCAAGCGCAAGCGGTCAATTTCGCCCCGCACCTGCTCTTCAGTAATGAAATAGTGCGCCACGTCCATGCGGCTGGACGCCACCAAAACCGCCCGCCCAATGGCGATGCCGCGCGATACCGCCTGACCGTGGACCGAAAATGTCATTCACCCTCTCCGAACTTGTCGTTGATCAGCGCGAGCAGCGCATCCATGGCGACCTGCTCGTCTGCCCCGTTGGTTTCAACTTCAACTTCAGAACCAATGCCCGCGGCCAACATCATCACTCCCATGATGCTTTTGGCGTTGATGCGCCGCCCGTTGCGACTCAACCAGACTTCGCACGGAAAACTGCCCGCGAGCTTGGTGAGTTTGGCCGACGCCCGGGCGTGCAAACCGAGCTTATTGCTGATGATCACTGTGGTCTTGATCATGGGAACCTCTGCGGACCTGGTTTTGCGGCGCGGTGGCCGCCACAGAAATAACGCCCTGGGTGCCGCCCAACACAGCGCGCGCCACCAAAGCGTCCAACGATTCGTGCCGGTAAGACACGGCACGCAACAACATGGGCAGGTTCACGCCTGCCACCACGCGGGTGTTGATGCCGTCTTGCAACTTGGAGCACACGTTGCAGGGGGTGGCACCAAAAATGTCGGTGAGCACGAGCGTGTGCGGGGTCCCCAACTGGGTGTTGAGAATTCGGGCCTGGGCCAAAGTCTCCTCGGGCGGCTGGTTGGGGGGCACGTCGAGCGCCACCAACTGGGCCGCCACATCGGGGAACACATGCAACACCGCAGCGCGCAAAGCGCTGGCCAGTGGGGCGTGGGCAATAACAAGGATGCCGTTCATGCGTTGGCATTATGACGCGCAGCGTCAGGGTTGCGGGCGCAAGCCGTCGGTAAAGATGGCCCAGGCCTCATTGACCCCCGAAGCGCCGCTGGGCGCGTAGACAGCGACCTGCACCAGCCAAGGGCCTTGTTGGGCCCACAAAATGCGCGCCTGCAGCGGCTGCCCGTTGTGCGCCAGCCCCGGGCCCTGCCAACCTGACAACCTTTGCAAACCCACCGGTGCTGGGGCTGCGAACGGGAGCTCGGCCCAGCCGGCCGGCGCGGTGGCACCCGGGGTGAGCGGTTGCTTCAAGCTGGCCCAAGCGGCCAAACGCCAGGCCTGCTGGGCCTGTTCGGCAATGGACGGCGCCCCATTTGGCAACAGCGCAGCCGCCAAAGCATAGGTGGCACCACTGGCCTCACAACTCAACATGTGCAAAGGCAAGGAAGGTGCTTGCAGGCCGAGCAACGGCACCTCGCGTGTGGCACGCTCGGGCTTGCAAGGCATCAAAGCCTGCAGAGGCGCGCCATCAACACGCACCTCGCGCCAGTTGAGCGCGGGGCTGCAGCCCCACAACACCGCAGCGAACCCTGCCAGCAAAAACAAGGCGCCGCGTCTTGCAAGCGCCCCTTGTTGGCCCGAATGAAAAGCGTCACAACCCACACACACTCCTGATATTGGTGCCCCCATATTACCCAAGGTAGCCCGAACATAAGACAATGGCGGGCTGAGCGACCGAACCTGCCCGCACAATGAACGCACTGAACACCACCGAATTGATGAACACCCTGGGCCAGCAAGCCAAGGCGGCCTCGGCCTTGATGGCCAAAGCGGGAGCGGCCCGCAAAATGGCCGCACTCAAAGCGCTGGCCGCCCTGCTGCGCGCCAACGTGGCGCCCCTGCAGGCCCAGAACACCCACGATTTGGACCGGGCCCGCGCGGCCGGTTTGGCCGAGCCCATGGTGGACCGCTTGAAACTCACGCCCAAAGTCATTGAAACCTGCGCCGAGGGGTGCGAACAACTGGCGGCCATGCCCGACATCATCGGGGAAATCATGGGCATGAAGCAACAACCCAGCGGCATTCGCGTGGGGCAAATGCGTGTACCCATTGGCGTTTTTGGCATGATTTTCGAGAGCCGCCCGAACGTGACCATCGAAGCCGCCAGCTTGAGCATCAAAAGTGGCAACGCCTGTATTTTGCGCGGTGGCTCCGAAGCAATTGACAGCAACCGGGCTTTGGCTGCGTTGGTGCAGCAGGCGCTGACGCAAGCCGGCTTGCCCGCTGAAGCGGTGCAGTTGGTACCCACCACCGACCGCGAAGCAGTGGGCCAGTTGATTGCCATGCCGCAGTATGTGGATGTGATCATCCCACGCGGTGGCAAAGGTTTGATTGAACGCATCAGCCGAGAGGCCAAGGTGCCAGTTATCAAACACTTGGACGGAAATTGCCACACCTATGTGGACGACCCGTGCGATATGGCCATGGCCGTGAAAGTGGCTGACAACGCCAAGACACAAAAATACAGCCCCTGCAATGCCACCGAGAGCCTGCTGGTGGCGCGCGGGGTGGCGGCCGAATTTCTGCCAAAAATCGGCGCTATTTACGCCCAAAAAGGCGTGGAAATGCGCTGCTGCACCGAGTCCAAAATCCTTTTGGCGGCGGTGCCCGGCGCCCAACTCAAAGACGCCACCGAACAAGACTGGTATGAGGAATACCTGGGCCCGGTCATCAGCGTGAAAGTGGTGGCCGACGTGGACGAAGCGATTGCCCATATCAACCACTATTCCA
>JBDKEX010000136.1:0-3757 GCA_039798985.1 Pseudomonadota bacterium
AACAACAACACAAAGGGGTTGTCCAGCAAAGCGGCTTGCTTTTCGGGGTTGTTGATGAAGTAGGGCGACAGGTAGCCGCGGTCGAACTGCATGCCTTCCACGACGTCCAGCTCGTTTTGCAACGATTTGCCGTCTTCAACGGTGATCACGCCTTCTTTGCCCACTTTGTCCATGGCATTGGCGATGATGTCGCCGATGCTGGAGTCGGAGTTGGCGGAAATAGAACCGACTTGGGCGATTTCCTTGGAGGTGGTGGTGGGCTTGGATGCGGCTTTCAGCTGTGCAATCAGGGCTTCAACGGCCTTGTCGATGCCACGCTTCAGGTCCATGGGGTTCATGCCAGCGGCCACGTACTTCATGCCTTCGCGCACGATGGCTTGGGCCAGCACGGTGGCGGTGGTGGTGCCGTCGCCAGCGTTGTCGGAGGTCTTGGAAGCGACTTCCTTGACCATCTGCGCGCCCATGTTCTGCAGCTTGTCCTTCAGTTCGATTTCCTTGGCCACGGACACACCGTCCTTGGTCACGGTGGGGGCGCCGAACGAGCGCTCGAGCACCACGTTGCGGCCTTTGGGGCCCAGGGTCACTTTGACTGCGTTGGCGAGGATGTTTACACCTTCAACCATGCGTGCGCGGGCTTCGCCGCCGAAAACTACGTCTTTTGCTGCCATTTTTTAAATTCCTTGTAGGGTGGTAAATGTGGGGGAGACAGTATTACTTCTCGACCACGGCGAACAGATCGTCTTCTTTCATGACGAGCAGCTCGTCGCCATCGACCTTGACGGTCTGGCCGCTGTATTTGCCGAACAGCACGCGGTCGCCCACTTTCACGCTCAGGGCTTTGGTTTCGCCTTTGTCGTTCGTCTTGCCCGGGCCGACAGCCAGCACTTCACCTTGATCAGGTTTTTCAGCGGCGTTGTCGGGGATCACGATGCCCGAAGCGGTTTTGGTTTCATTTTCCAGGCGCTTGACGATCACGCGATCGGCGAGGGGACGAAGTTTCATAGGTACTCCTGTAAAAAAACACAGACTCAATGGTTGGACAGATCGTGGAGCATTGTGCTGTTAGCACTCAACTCCGGCGAGTGCTAATGATAAGGGCTGACAGTGGCTTTTTCAAGAGCGTGAAATATAGCCCTTGCGTGTTGCTGCGGTTCAACCGTTGGTGGTGCTGGGTTTGAGGGGTTTGCGCCGGGTATTTCGCTGGAGGTCGCGCTGCATGTAGAGGAACAGGCCCTCTACCTTTTGGCGGGCCCAAGGGGTTTTGCGCAGAAAGCTCAGGCTGGACTTGATGCTGGGTTCGAAGGCAAAGCAACGAATCCGAATGCGTTGCGCCATGCCGTCCCAACCATAGTGGTTCACCAAAGCGGTGAGCATCATTTCGAGTGTGATGCCATGTGTGGGGTTGCTTGATTGGTTGTCCATGTGGGGCTTGGGGTCGGTGCCTGAGTTTGAACCGGCGTGTGGTGTTAGGGCGTGGTGGTAAGCACGTCGCCGAGCGCGTTGACCAGGCTGTCGATCTCGGCGGGGGTGCTGATGAAGGGCGGCGCCAATTGGATGGTGTCGCCGCCATAGCGGACGTAGAAGCCGCGGTCCAGCATGGCCATGGCGATCTCGAATGGCCGTTTGGCGGGTTCGCCCGGCACGGGGGCGATGCTGATGCCCGCTGCCAAGCCGAAGTTACGTATGTCGGCCACATGGCGAGCGCCGCGAAGGCTGTGGGCCGCGCGCTCCAGGACCGGCGCCAGCGCGCGCACCCGTTCGATGGCGTGATCGGTTTCCAGCAGCTTCATGGACGCGATGCCGGCCGCACACGCCACTGGGTGGGCCGAATAGGTGTAGCCGTGGGGGAATTCCAGCATGTAGTCGGGGCCGCCTGCGGCCATGAAGGTGTCGTAAATGTCTTGTTTGACCACAACACCACCCAGTGGCTGAACGCCGTTGGTGACTTGTTTGGCGAAGTTCAATAGATCGGGTGTGACGCCGAAGGCTTCGGCCCCGGTCCAGGCGCCGGAACGGCCAAAACCTGAAATCACCTCATCAAAAATCAACAGGATGTTGTGTGCGGTGCAAATTTCGCGCAGGCGTTGCAAGTAGCCTTGCGGGGGTATGACCACCCCGGCCGATCCGGCAAATGGCTCAACGATGACGGCGGCAATATTGGATGCGTCGTGCAGGTTGATGAGGTTGAGGAGTTCGTCGGCCAAAGCGGCGCCAGGGTAGGTGGGGCCGCACCCTTCTGGAGGTGGCATGCCTTTGAAAAAGCTGCCGTTGGGCGGTTGGGTGTGCGGCAGGTGGTCGGCTTCTATGCCTTGACCAAACAACTTTCGGTTGGCCACGATGCCGCCGACGGAAATGCCGCCAAAATTGACGCCGTGGTAGCCTTTGACACGCCCAATGAGGCGGGTTTTTTGGCCCATGCCTTTGGCGCGCCAGTAGGCTCGGACTATTTTGAGCGACGTGTCTGCCGATTCGGAGCCTGAGCCGGTGAAAAACACGCGGTTCAAGCCCGCGGGCATGCGTTCCACGATGCGGTTGGCCAGTTCAAACGACAGGGGGTGGCCGAACTGAAACGCCGGCGAATAGTCAAGCGTGGCCATCTGGCGGCTCACCGCGTCGATCAATTCGGGGCGGGCGTGTCCCAAACCGGTGCACCACAACCCAGAAAGTCCATCAAAAACCCGTTTGCCATCGATGTCTGTGAAATACGCACCTTGGGCGCTGGCCATCAGGCGAGGTGAGGCTTTGAATTGGCGATTGCCGGTGTAGGGCATCCAATGGGCTTGCAGCCATTCGGGGTCGCGTAGGTTGGCGGTGTGCTTGGGTGGGGTGCTGGGCTGGTCCATGGGAAGGTGGTGTTGGGGCGACAGATCGGGCGATTTTGCATGCTGGCCGCATTTTTGAAAATGGCGCTGTTTTTAGGCGGCGGTTGATGGCAGACCCGGCTGCCCGCGAAAGCCGGTTTGGCATGGGGTTGCGATGCCAATTTATTCAACCAAGACATGCAAAGGCCGCTCTAAGTGCTTCATTTGGCTTGATATTTCGCTGTTGATTGGCTTTTTGAATCCTTTCTAAGTCGTTGATTCCATTGAAAAAAATTGTGAAAGTGGTGGCGTGGCGCTGTGGTTTGGTGATACAGTGGGAAAAAGTGCAATTTAGTGGTGAAAAGTGTTTAGCAAGGTCTGAATTCCCGTGTTCCAAGGTGCTTCGTCCCTCAGTCTCGATGCCAAAGGTCGGCTCTCGGTGCCCACCCGGCATCGCGACGTCCTGAGCGCGACAGCCGGCGGGCAGTTGACCATCACCAAGCACCCGCATGGCTGTTTGATGGTATTCCCCCGCAATGAGTGGGAAAAGTTCCGCGAGCGGATAGCCGCGTTGCCCATGTCGGCGCAGTGGTGGAAGCGGATTTTTTTGGGCAACGCCATGGACTGCGAAATGGACGGAACCGGCCGGGTGCTTGTTTCGCCCGAATTGCGGGCGGCGGCCGGCATTACCAAAGACGCGGTCTTGCTGGGCATGGGCAACCATTTTGAGTTGTGGGACGCTGAAACCTACGCCGCGCAAGAGGCTGAAGCCATGCAGGGCGACATGCCCGATGTCTTCAAGGACTTCTCTTTCTAAGGTCCGGCGGTGCAAGACTCCCTCTCACATTGCACCGTCTTGTTGAACGAAGCGGTAGACGCCCTTCACATCCAACCGGACGGACATTACATCGATGGCACTTTTGGCCGAGGCGGGCATTCGCGGTTGGTGTTGTCGC
>JBDKEX010000137.1:0-7379 GCA_039798985.1 Pseudomonadota bacterium
TGTAAGACCAGAACATGTGGGCTTGGCTGCAACAGTTGCCGGTGTCGGTGCAAACGGTGGGTTTGCTGGTTGCCTCAAACGTGTTCATGACGTTTGCTTGGTACGGTCACCTCAAGAACCACACACATTCGACTTGGTACGTGGCTGCTTTAGTCAGTTGGGGCATTGCCCTGTTTGAATACCTGCTGCAGGTGCCCGCCAACCGCATCGGGCACACACAGTTCAGCGTGGCACAACTCAAAATCATTCAAGAGGTGGTCACCCTGAGTGTGTTTGCCCCGTTCGCCTTGTTCTACATGAACGAGCCCCTGAAGTGGGACTACCTTTGGGCAGCCCTGTGCATGGTAGGGGCGGTCTACTTCATGTTCCGGGCGGGGTGATCAGCGGCTGATTTTCAAAGCTTCCTCCACTTGGTATTCAAAATAGCGCTGAAAACTGAATGCCAAGCCGCTCATCAATCCAATGGTGCCCAGCATCAACGCGAAAACAACGGCGGCCACGGTCAGCCATTGGGTGTGTCCAGCCGGGTGGTCGTCTGTAAAGCCGGCGTTGTACCGTCGGTTCCATTTGGGTGCGTCCATCAGAGCGTAAACAATGGCGGTCAGGCAGGCAATGGCGACTGAAAACCCGAGCAAGGGTATCAGCACCCAAGAAAGGGCGTCGTTTTGCCCATAGGTCAGCATGCGGTCCACGCCCCACAAACCCAACGCGGTGGGTACTGGGTGCAGCCAGGCCCACAGGTCATTGAAGCCGTGCAAATAAAAACGGTGCAGGCCAAAACCACCCCCCAGGAACGCTAACCAGGCGGCCAAGGTTTTGTTTTTGGGGCGATGCGGCACAGGGGCGGTGTTTATTGACATGGTGGACGTATTAGCGTGTTCAAGGGTCGAAACCGGGGTTGCGCCAGTCTGGTTATAATCGCAGGCTTTGTAGCGTTTCGCTGACCGGGTGGTCAGTCGTGTGTCTCAACCGTTACAGAAAATCCAGGCGCGTATTGTCTACGTGCCGAACCACCCGAAGGATAAATCATGGTCGTTATTCGACTCTCCCGCGGCGGCGCAAAAGCCCGTCCGTTCTACAACATTGTGGTGGCCGACAAGCGCAACCGCCGTGACGGTCGCTTTATCGAGCGTATCGGTTTCTACAACCCCTTGGCCAAAGGGGGCGAAGAGCCTCTGCGCGTTGCCCAAGACCGCCTGACCCACTGGTTGGCTGTGGGCGCTCAGCCCTCTGAAACCGTGGATCGCCTGATCAAGCAAGCCGCCAAGGCCGCCGTCGCTGCCTGACCGGTTCATGCCTTCTGTTCCCGGATTGAAAGTTGCCATCTTGCCCGCTGACGCGGTCGAAGTCGGCCGGGTCCAGGAGGCGTGGGGCATCAAAGGTTGGGTCAAGGTGCACACGCACAGTGCCGACCCCCAGGTGCTTTTCAAGGCGAAACAATGGTTTTTGACGCCGCCGCAAGGGCGTCATGCTCGCGGTTTCGATGCCTTCGCAGGCGTCGTTTCCGTTGAGGTCTCAGATATCAAAATGCATGCGGACGGCATGGTGGCCAAGTTGGCCGAGTGCCCGGACCGAAACGCAGCAGAGGCTCTCAAAAACGCGGTGATTTCGGTTCCCAGGAGCCAGTTCCCCGCCTCAGACAACACCAACGAGTACTACTGGGTGGACCTGATTGGTTTGCAGGTGATCAATCGCGAGGGTGTAGACCTGGGCGTTGTCACAGATTTGCTGCCCACCGGCCCGCACTCGGTGCTGTGTTTGGAGTACGCGTTTGAAGGCAAAACGCTTGAGCGCATGATTCCTTTTGTGTCGGTGTATGTGGACAACGTGGATTTGCCCGCCAAACGTATCACCGTAGACTGGCAGCCTGATTACTGAATTCGCCGCATCGACTGCGGCATTGGGGCTGTGACCGTATGCGGTTCGACATCATTACCCTGTTCCCTGAATTGTTTGCCCCGTTTTTGACCCATGGGGTCAACCGCCGGGCATTCGAGACCGGGTTGGTCGATGTCCGCCTTTGGCAGTTGCGCGATTTTGCTGAAGGGCAGTATCGGCGGGTGGACGACAGGCCCTTTGGGGGCGGACCAGGCATGGTGATGATGGCTGCGCCTTTGTTGCGCTGCTGGGAGGCAATCCAGGCCGATCGCGCGGACGGAGCCCCAACGGTGCTTTTTTCGCCCCTGGGCGACAGGGTGTCGCATCCACTGGTGGAGAAGTACGCCCATGGCACTGCTGGTGCTGTGTTGGTGTGCGGTCGCTACGAGGGGGTAGATCAGCGATTCGTGGACGCCTGTGTGGACAGCCATTTGAGTTTGGGAGACTTTGTGCTCTCGGGCGGTGAAATTCCCGCCATGGCGTTGCTGGATGCGGTTGCTCGGCTGCAACCGGGTGTTCTCAACGACGAGGGCAGCCACCAGCAAGACAGCTTCAACCCCGCGCTGGATGGGCTGTTGGATTGCCCCCACTACACCCGCCCAGAAGCATGGAATGGCCCTGACGGGCTTGCGTTGGTTCCTGACGTGCTGTTGTCAGGGCACCATGCGCAGATTCAAAAATGGCGGCGCGAGCAAAGTTTGCGGATCACGCAAAAATGGCGGCCCGATGTGCTGCAGGCGGCCCGGGCGGCAGGGCATTTGACCCCACAAGACGAGAAGGTGTTGGGTGCTGGGCCTGCCAGCGTTTAGCATTTATCATTGATTTCGGGCTATAATGAGAGGCTTTTCGTTCCTCTGGTTGGCCGCCTTGATCAACACGTTTGAAATCCAGGCCTTTAGTGCAGCGCAGCCATGAACTAAAAACGAGGAAAACATGAACCTGATCCAAACCCTTGAGCAAGAAGAAATTGCTCGTCTGAACAAAGACATTCCTGCGTTTGCCCCCGGTGACACCGTCATCGTGAGCGTGAACGTGATCGAAGGAAACCGCAAACGTGTGCAGGCTTACGAAGGTGTGGTAATTGCCCGCCGCAACCGTGGCTTGAACTCTGGTTTCATCGTTCGCAAAATTTCGAACGGCGAAGGCGTTGAACGTACATTCCCTTTGTACAGCCCGCTGATTGCCAAGATTGAAGTCAAGCGCCGTGGTGCTGTGCGCCGCGCCAAGCTGTACTACCTGCGTGACCGCAGCGGCAAGTCTGCCCGTATCAAAGAAAAACTCGGCGCATAATCTGCCCGGTTTTCAAGAAACCACCAACAGCTTGCTGCTGTTGGTGGTTTTTTTTTGCCCAAAAAGCAAGTCAGAGTTCTTCTATGCGCCTGGGCGGGTAGCTGTCCCAGCCTTGGCAGCCGGGGCAATGCCAAAAATACTGGCGCGCTTCAAACCCACAAGCAGCGCACCGGTAGCGTTTCAAAGGTTCGCCAGCACGTTCTAGAGCTGCTTTGATTTTCTTTTCTTCGTCCTCAGTGCCAAAACGAGTGCCTGCCAACCACAGGGTGGCAGCGACCAGAGAGGGTTCTTGCTGCAAGTGTTGTATGTAGAGTTGCCGCCCAGTGTTGAGGTCGGGGGACAAGGTGACCAAGGCTTGCGTCACGTCCAGAGACGATACATGCGTATTTTGGTAACTGCTCAGCAGGGCTCTGGCCCAATCAATGCGTTTGCACACCCGAGCCCACTGTGCCAAACTGTGCGCAACCAAAGGCAAATGCTGCGGGCTGTTTTCAGTCAGTTTTTGCAGGGCGGTCAATCCGCCCTCTGTATTGCCCAACGATTGGCGAATATCGGCCAGAGCGATCCACGCGCGCGCGGACTGCGGGTAGCGTGCCACCAGGGCTTCAAGGGTGACCAAAGCATCTGGCAGTTGGCCAAGCTTTTGTTGTTCGGCTGCCAGCTCGCATTTGTAGTGGGCCAGGCGCAAAGCGAATGACCCGTGGTGCTGATCTTCCAGCAGTTGTGCGACTGCGGTGGCTTGCGGCCAGTCCCGTGTGCGTTCATAGAGTGCCAACCGCGCCAAGCGTGCTTCTGGCTCAAAGGCGGTTCCCTCCAGCTTTACCAGCGCTGTTTCAGCCCGGTCCAACAGGCCGGCCTTCAAAAAATCCATGGCCAACGCGTGTTGGGCCCGATCCAGGTCCTTGTTTGAAATGTCTGCGCGTTGCAGCAAGTGTTCATGCACCCGAACGGCGCGGTCGTAATCGCCTCTGCGGCGGAACAAGTTGCCCAAGGCGAAGTGCAACTCAGAGGTGTCGGGGTCGTTTTGTACGGCTTCAATAAAGGCGTCAATGGCCTGATCTTGTTGCTCGTTCAGAAGGTGATTCAAGCCCCTAAAGTACGCTTTTGGGGCGCTACGAGATTCCAGACGCCATTGCTTGAGGTCAAAACGAGACGCGAACCAGCCTGCTGCAAAAGCCAAAGGCAGACTCCAAAGCAGCCAGGTGAAGTCAAATTCCATGGGGTCGAGTGTCTTGATTGTTTGAGCCACCGGTTGCAGGCGCTGACGTTTTGTGGCCGCTGCGACGCGCTTTTAACCAGACTGGAACCATGACCAGTATGCCCAGGAGCACACCCAACGCAAGTGAGGCCAGCAATACCAACACCAATGGGGCTTGCCAGTGGGTTCCAAAAAACAGCCGAACCTCTACGCTGTCTTGGTTGTTCAGCGCAAAGGCGAACAAAGTAAAAAAAACGGCTGCTTTGAGCAGCCAGACAAGGTATTTCACGTCAGGCCTTCAATTGACTGAAGGCATTGTAAAGGGCCGATCAGCCCAAATCCATTGCGCGTGTTCTTGTATCCACTTCTTCGCGCAGGGCCTTGCCGGGCTTGAAGTGAGGCACGCGTTTTTCGGGAATCGCCACACTTTCACCGGACCTGGGGTTGCGGCCCATGCGCGGGGCGCGGTGACTTACCGAAAAGCTGCCAAAGCCACGTATTTCAATCCGATGGCCCTTGACCATGGAATCAGACATGGTTTCTAGTATGGATTTAACAGCCAGTTCGGCATCGTGCTGGCCCAGTTGTGTAAACCGGGCTGCCAAGGCGTCCACCAAGTCGCTTCGAGTCATGGTATCTGGGGTAGGTGAAATAAAAAAGGGCCCGGTGCCTTGTGTGCTCCGGGCCCTCCAACAGGGCTGAATTAGCTGTTGTTGTCCAGCTTGGCGCGCAACAGGGCGCCCAGGCTGGTGGTGCCGGCGTTGCCGGTGTTTTGGTTCAGGCTGGCCATGGCTTCTTGCTGGTCGGCTTGGTCCTTGGCTTTGATCGACAACTGGATGTTGCGGGTCTTGCGGTCGATGTTCACCACGGCAGCGGTAACTTCGTCGCCTTCTTTCAACACGTTGCGGGCGTCTTCCACGCGGTCGCGGGAGATTTCAGAAGCGCGCAGGTAGCCGATGATGTCGTCACCCAGATCGATTTCAGCGCCTTTGGCATCCACGGTCTTGACCTTGCCGGTCACAGTGGCGCCTTTGTCGTTGATCGACACGAAGGTGGTGAAGGGGTCGCTGTCCAGTTGCTTGATGCCCAGGCTGATGCGTTCACGCTCAACGTCCACGCCCAACACGATGGCTTCAACTTCTTGGCCCTTCTTGAAGTTACGCACGGCGGCTTCGCCGGTTTCGTTCCAAGACAGGTCAGACAAGTGCACCAAGCCGTCGATACCGGCAGCCAAGCCCACGAACACGCCGAAGTCGGTGATGGACTTGATGGGGCCCTTGACGCGGTCGCCACGCTTGGTGGCTTCTGCGAATTCGTGCCAAGGGTTGGCTTTGCACTGCTTCATGCCCAGGCTGATGCGGCGCTTGTCTTCGTCGATTTCCAGAACCATGACTTCGACTTCGTCGCCCAAGGAGACGAGCTTGTTCGGGGCCACGTTCTTGTTGGTCCAGTCCATTTCAGACACGTGCACCAAGCCTTCGATGCCGGGTTCGAGTTCCACAAACGCGCCGTAGTCGGCGATGTTGGTGACTTTGCCAAACATGCGGGTGGTGGCGGGGTAGCGACGGGCCACGCCCATCCAGGGGTCATCACCCATTTGCTTGAGGCCCAGAGACACGCGTTGCTTGTCAGTGTCAAACTTGAGCACTTTGGCGGTGATTTCTTGACCTGCAGCCACGACCTCGGAGGGGTGACGCACACGGCGCCATGCCATGTCGGTGATGTGCAGCAAGCCGTCGATGCCGCCCAGGTCCACGAATGCACCGTATTCGGTGATGTTCTTGACCACGCCGGTCACGATGGAGCCTTCGCGCAGGGTTTCCATCAGCTTGGCGCGTTCTTCGCCCATGGAGGCTTCCACCACGGCGCGGCGGCTCAACACCACGTTGTTGCGCTTGCGGTCCAGCTTGATGACCTTGAACTCCATGGTCTTGTTCTCGTAGGGAGACAAGTCCTTGGTGGGGCGGCTGTCGACCAAGGAGCCAGGCAGGAATGCGCTGATGCCGTTGACCATGACCTTGAGGCCGCCCTTGACCTTCATACCGGTGGTGCCGGTCACGAAGTCGCCCGATTCCAGGGCTTTTTCCAGGCTCATCCACGAAGCCAGGCGCTTGGCCTTGTCGCGGCTGAGCAGGGTGTCGCCGTAGCCGTTTTCCACGGCGTCGATGGCGACGGACACGAAGTCACCCACTTGGACTTCGAGTTCGCCCTGGTCGTTCTTGAATTCTGCGATTGGCACGTAGGCTTCGGACTTCAGGCCAGCGTTCACGACCACGTGGTTGTGTTCGACGCGAACGACTTCAGCGGTGATGACCTCGCCAGCACGCATTTCGGCGCGTTGCAGCGATTCTTCAAACAGGGCGGCAAAAGATTCAGACATGTGATTTCCTAGTCTGCGTTGTCCTGAGTTAGAGGTTAGGAAACGCAGCTTTTACAAGTACGCAACACCTGGCGGCGCTGCGGGTTGCAGGTTGAAAACCCTAGGGCCTACAAGCAGGGGAGTGCTCGGCGGGGCCTTCGGGGCTGTTCACGCCCGTTTGAAAGGGCGCTGGTTGTTCCACCAGTTCAAAACCGTTTGCACCGACTGGTCGATGGTTTGTTCGGAGTTGTCCAGCAAAACAGCGTCTTGGGCTGGCTTGAGCGGCGCGTGCTGGCGAGACATGTCTTGCTGGTCACGGCGCTGTAAATCGGCCAAAACGTCTGCTATTGTAGCGTTTTTTCCTTTGGAAATCAATTGCTTATACCTGCGTTCTGCGCGCTGCTCTGCCGATGCGGTCAAGTAGACTTTTAGGGCAGCATTCGGGAAGATGACCGTGCCCATGTCGCGCCCGTCGGCCACCAAGCCAGGCAAGCGCTGAAAGCGACGTTGCAAATTGAGCAGGCCTTGCCTGACCGGTGCCAGCGCCGAAACCCGGGATGCTGTCATGCCTGCGGTTTCGCTGCGCACAGCAGTACCAACTTCAGCGCCTTGGAGCCAAATCTGCTCGCCATCGAATCGCACGTCCAAGGTTTC
>JBDKEX010000138.1:0-13502 GCA_039798985.1 Pseudomonadota bacterium
TCGAGCTCGCGGGCGGGGCCGTAGATCTGTTGAACAATGGCGGGCGACAAGGCCTGGCGCACGCGGCGGGCCAGCTCGGCCGGGTCTTGGGTCTGGCTGGCGTGTTCGGCCAGCGACTCGATGATCGTGCGAATGTCGCGGATGTTGACCTGCTCTTCCAGCAGGAGCTGCAACACCTTTTGAAATACGCCTATGGACACCATTTTGGGTACGACTTCTTCGATCAATTTCGGGGCCAGTTTTGCCACATGCTCCACCAGTTCTTGGGTCTCGGTTCGGCTCAACAACTTGCTCGCATGGACTTGCATCAAGTGTGACAAATGTGTGGCCAACACGGTCTCCGAATCAACAACCGTATAACCCGCCATTTGCGCGTTTTCCTTTTGCCGCTCGTCAATCCAGTGGGCCGGCAAACCAAACGCCGGATCGGTGGTGGCGGTGCCAATCAGCGGGGTTTTGATGTGCCCAGGGTTGATGGCCAGGTGTTGGCCGGGGAACACCTCGCCCTCGCCCACCACCACGCCACGCAGGCTGATGCGGTACGCGCTGGGGCGGAGCTCCAAGTTGTCACGCACATGCACTGCGGGTGGCAAAAAGCCCACCTCCTGGGCAAATTTTTTGCGCACTCCTTTGATGCGGGTCAGCAAATCGCCCTGACGGCTCTTGTCCACCATCGGGATCAGGCGGTAGCCCAATTCCAGCCCCAGCAAGTCAACCGGCTGCAAATCGTCCCAACTGGCTTCTGCATCGGCCGGGTTGGCAGCCGCAGCGGCTTTTTGCGCTTCGGCCTGTGGGTCCACCTTGGGTTGGGCCGCCAAGTGCGACACCCAAAAAGCCAGAGCCCCAATCGCCACAGCAAAGGTAATGAAAACCACATGCGGCATGCCCGGCACCACACCCAGCAGGAACAGCACGCCCGCGGTTACACCCAGCACTTTGGGCGAATCAAACATCTGGCCCACAATCTGCTGGCCCAGTTCCTCTTCCTTGCCCACACGCGACACCACCATTGCGGAGGCCACCGAAATCAACAAACCCGGCACCTGGGCCACCAGCGCATCGCCAATCGCCAAAGTGATGTAGCTGTCGGCCGCCGCACCAGCCGACAAGCCATGCTGCAGCATTCCGATGGCAAAGCCGCCCACAATGTTGATGATCAAAATCAGAATGCCCGCCACCGCGTCGCCGCGCACAAATTTGGAAGCACCGTCCATCGAACCAAAAAAGTCCGCTTCTTCGCCCACCTCAGAGCGGCGCTTTTTGGCCTCGGCCTGGTCTATCACCCCGGCGTTCAAGTCGGCATCAATCGCCATTTGTTTGCCTGGCATCGCGTCCAAGGTAAAGCGGGCGCCCACTTCCGCAATCCGCTCGGCCCCTTTGGTGATCACCACAAAGTTGATCACCACCAAGATCAGGAACACGATGAAACCGACCACAAAGTTGCCGCCGATCAAAAAGTGGCCAAACGCCTCGATCACCGCGCCGGCAGCGCCCGTGCCTGTGTGCCCTTCCATCAGCACCACCCTGGTGGAGGCCACGTTCAATGACAAGCGCAACAAAGTGGTCAACAGCAGCACCGTGGGGAACACCGCAAAATCCAATGCCCGCTTCATGTAGGCGGCCACCATCATCACAGCCAGTGCGATGGCAATGTTCAGAGTAAAAAACGTGTCGAGCACCCAGGGCGACAGTGGCAGCACCATCATCGACAAAATCAACATGACCAACAGCGGAGCGGCCATGGAAGCGCCCTGCCCTTGCAACCCACGCAACCACTGTTGGACTTTCTGGATTTGGGGATTCATCAAACGGCTCCAGAGGGGGTAGAAGTTTCGCGGCCATGGTGTGGATCGAGCTCCACCGGCACATCGGGTTTGGGGGGTTCGCCAGGCATGGGCCCTTCGCCGCGCATGGCTGCACGCAACTGGAACACATAGGCCAACACCTGTGCCACGGCCGTGAACAGCGCGCTGGGAATTTGCTGGTCGATTTCGGTGTGCGCATAGAGCGCACGGGCCAGCATGGGCGACTGCAAAACGGGCACCTTGTGGTCCTTTGCCATGTCGCGAATACGCATCGCAATGGCGTCCGCGCCTTTGGCAATCACATAAGGCGCTGCCATGGTGGCTTCGTCGTACTTCAACGCCACAGCGTAGTGTGTGGGGTTCATGACCACCAAATCGGCCTTGGGCACGCGGTTGACGCTGTTGCCTTGTGCCAATTCGCGGGCGCGCTTGCGCATCTGGCCTTTGAGCTGCGGGTTGCCGTCCGATTCCTTGTGTTCGTCCTTGACCTCTTGCAAAGACATGCGCAGGCGGTGTTTGTGCAAATAGCGTTGCAGGGGTACGTCAATCGCAGCCACCAAGGCCACCACCGCCAGCAAGGTGCTTACCCCACCCACAAACCAATCCCCCATTTGCTGGATGGACGACTCCAAAGGGCGCAGCAACAAAGTGGGGAATGCCGCCATGTGCGACCGTATAAACAGGGAAGCCACCACCCCCAAAACCGCGGTGATGGCCGTGAGCTTCAGCACTTCAAAAAATTGATGCCGAGAAAACAAACGACCAAACCCGCTGATCAGGCCAATTTTGGACAAACTGGGCATCAACGGCTTGCTGCTCCAGGCAAAAGAACCCGAGGCAACCGTGACGGCAATCACCAGCACAGCAATCGCGGTAGACAGGGGCAGCACGATTGAGAGCCCCGTAACAAAACCGTCGGTCAACTGACGCACCATCATTTCGGGGCGTTGAACGCTCTCGTACTGGAACAAGAACAAGGCCCGCATGCCTTCGCGCAACTGGCCGTAGCCCCAAGGCACCAGCATAAAAAGCATGAGCAGCCCGCCACCCAACACCGCCAAATGCGACAAATCCCGCGAACGCGGCACCTGGCCATCTTCTCGGGCCTTTTGCAACCGCCGGGGCGTGGCGGGTAAGTTGCGGTCTTGGGAGGAATCCATGGTGGGTCAAACGAGTCGTTGACCCCCATTGTCCGGATCGAGCCCTGGAACTAAAGGGCAATAAAGACGGCAAAAACCGCCCTTTTCAATGGGCGCGCTTCAAAAGCCCAAGCTGGCCAACAAATCGTCCACCTGGGCTTGATTGGTCACCACATCAGAACGCCCTTCAGCGTCGTGAACGGGGCCAGCCAGGGGTTCGGCGGCCTTGGGCACAACGTTTTGCACCAGGGCTTGGGGCGCAGCCTGCACCAACAAAGCTAGTAACTGCTCTTCAATCGTGGCCGCCAACGTCACCACACGACGAATCACCTGGCCAGTCAGGTCATGGAAGTCCTGGGCCAACATGATCTCGGTCAAATGCTGATCGGTTCGCACCGCGTCTTGTTGGATTTTTTCTGACCACTCGATCAACTCAGGCATCGCCCACTTCAGGCCAGGCACGCCCTGGATGGTGTCCAACAGCTGCTTGCTGTGCGCAATCACCCGCTCTTGGTCTGCCTTGGCTTCGTCCACCCGGTTCAACACCTTCTCTGCCGCTTCACCGGTGAGGCGGGCAATGTACTGCAACCTGCTGCGCGCATCGGGCAATTCGTCCACCGCGCCTTTGAGCTTGGGGGTGTACCCCAATTCGTTGAGCGCACTGTGCAGCTGCCGTGTGATTTCGCCCAATCGCTGAAACACATCGGCCTGTTTGCTTTCGTCGTATGAACTTTCGTTGCTCATGGCCGCCAGTTCCCGCTTACTGTATGCCCATTTTTTTGAAAATATTGGCCAGCTTGTCTTCCAGCGTGGCCTTGGTAAAGGGTTTGACGATATACCCCGCCGCCCCACCCTGTGCAGCTGCAATGATGTCTTCTTTGCGCGCCTCGGCTGTCACCATCAACACCGGAATGTGTTTGAGTTTTTCATCCGCCTTGACTTGGTTCAGCAATTCAAAGCCATTCATGTTGGGCATGTTGATATCGCTCACCACAAAATCAAAACGCCCGTTGCGCAGTTTGTGCAAGGCCACCACACCGTCCTCGGCTTCGTCGGCATCCGCGTACCCGATCTCTTTGAGCAGGTTGCGCACAATGCGGCGCATGGTTGAAAAGTCATCAACAATCAAAAATCGCAGGTCTGCCATGAATAGCTCCGAAAGGAGGGCTCAGAATCTAAGCGTTGCAAAAAGTTACGTCATTGTGCCCCACGCGCAGGGGCTGCGGTGGCACCGGGGTTGGGCGCGGCGGGTGCTTGTGGCAATTCCGCTTCAAATGTCTTGCTCAATCGGTCTTCGGCTTCCTTCGTCATCACAATGATGCTGATGCGCCGGTTGATCGGATCAAGCGGGGCGTTGGGCAACAAAGGGCTGCTCGAAGCCATGCCCAAAACGCGCAACAATTTGGCGTCGGGCACACCCGCGGTGATCAACTCCCGGCGAGAGGCATTCGCCCGATCAGATGACAGCTCCCAGTTGCTGTACCCACGGTCGCCGCTGCCGTAGGGCGTGGCATCGGTGTGACCGGCCAGCGCCAGCCGGTTGTCCACATCGATCAAAACCGAACCAATCTCCCGCAGAATGTTGCGCATATAGGGTTTAACCAAGGCGCTGCCGGTGTCGAACATGGGGCGGTTTTGTTCGTCGACAATTTGAATGTGCAAACCATCGGCCACCTTTTCGAGTCGAATTTGGTTCTTGAATTCGGTCAATTCAGGTTTGGCATTGATCAGGTTGTCAATTTTTTGCTTCAGGTTTTCGAGTCGTGCATTGTCCAGCTCGCGCTGCTGCGCAGCGGCCACCATGGCGCCCAACTCACGGCTTTTGGCATCCGCCTCGCCTCTGGCGTCTTGCCCCACCGATTGGGTCAAGTCGTTGCCACCGCCATTGAGAATACTGTTGCTGGCCCCACTGCCTGACCCGCCCATCAGCGCCACTTTGAGCGGGGCGTTGAAGTAGTCCGCAATGCCCTTTTTGTCGCCCTCAGTGGTCGAGCCCAGCAGCCACATCAGCAGAAAAAAGGCCATCATGGCCGTCACGAAGTCGGCGTAAGCAATCTTCCACGCGCCCCCATGCGCAGCGTGCCCACCCTTCTTGATGCGCTTGATGATGATGGGCTGAAGTTGCTTGCCTTGTCCTGCCATGGGGTTTTGGGGTGCTTAGGCCAAACAGCCTTATTTCTTCTTCACGTGACCTTCCAACTCTTGGAAGGTGGGTCGCTCGGTAGAGAACAATACCTTGCGACCGAATTCAATCGCAGTCATGGGTGCGTAACCCTGCATGCTGGCCAGCAAAGTGGTTTTGATGCATTGCAGTTCTTTGGTGGCCTCTTCCACCTTTTGCTCCAACAGACCTGCCAACGGTTCAGCAAAGCCGTAAGCCAAGAAAATACCCAGAAACGTGCCCACCAGGGCCGAGCCGATCATGCCGCCGAGCACCGCCGGCGGTTGCCCCACAGAGCCCATGGTGTTGACCACACCCAACACAGCGGCCACGATGCCGAAGGCGGGCAAAGCACCCGCCAAACGCTGCAACGCTGCCACGGCAGCATGCTCTTCGTGGTGGTGGGTCTCAATTTCGCTGTCCATGATGGACTCGATCTCATGGGCGTTCAGGTTCCCTGACACCATCATGCGCAAATAGTCGGTGACAAACTCGACGACGTGGTGGTCGGTTCCCACGGTTGCGTATTTTTGAAACAAGGGCGACGCGTCGGGGTTTTCAACGTCGCTTTCAATGGCCATCAACCCCTCTTTGCGGGCCTTTTGCAAAATATCAAACAGCATGGCCAACAACTCCAAATAACGGTCTTTGGAGTATTTGGAACCCTTGAAGCACATACCCAAACCACGCATGGTGGCCTTGACCACTTTCATTTGGTTGTTGGCCAAGAAAGCACCAATAGCTGCACCAAAAATGGTGATCATCTCGAACGGCAACGCCTTGAGAATCACACCAATGTTACCGCCGTGCACGATATACACACCAAAAACGCACGCCAGCGCAAAAACCCAGCCGATGATGACAAACATGAGGCTTTGTTCCTCTCAGGACAGTTGTTTCATTTTATCGGCAAGATAAAGTCGAACTTGCCCTGAAAAGCCCCCGAAAAACCCATCTAACCCGACTTTTGCACCCCGAGGCCTCCCTCCCCAAGGTGCAAAGGCCGCCCATCAGGCCGCCTTGCCAGCGTCCGGGTTGCGCAAGCGAATATGCAGTTCGCGCAATTGCTTTTCGTCCACCAAGCTGGGGGCTTGCGTCAACAAACACTGCGCACGCTGGGTTTTGGGGAAAGCAATCACATCGCGGATCGACTCTGCTTTGGTCATCAGCGTGATCAGGCGGTCCAAGCCAAAGGCCAAACCGCCGTGGGGGGGCGCACCGTATTGCAGCGCGTCCAACAGGAAACCAAACTTCAATTGGGCCTCGTCGGGGCCGATGTTGAGCGCGCTGAACACCTTGCTCTGAACGTCTGCCCGGTGAATGCGCACAGAACCACCGCCGAGTTCCCAGCCGTTGAGCACCATGTCGTAGGCTTTGGCAACGCACTTGCCGGGATCGGTGTCCATCAGCTCCTCGTGGCCATCTTTGGGCGCAGTAAACGGGTGGTGCACCGCGTTCCAGCGGTTGGCCTCGTCGTCGTACTCGAACATCGGGAAATCCACCACCCACAAAGGCGCCCATCGGTCTTCGAAGAAGCCATGCTCTTTGGCAAACGCCGAATGCCCAATTTTGATCCGCAAAGCACCGATGGCGTCGTTCACCACCTTGGCTTTGTCGGCACCAAAGAACAGAATGTCGCCGTTCTGTGCGCCCGAGCGCTGCAAAATGGCCGCAATCGCTGCGTCGTGCAGGTTCTTGACAATCGGGCTTTGCAAGCCGTCACGGCCCGCAGCCAGGTCGTTCACCTTGATCCAGGCCAAGCCCTTGGCGCCGTAGATTTTGACGAACTCGGTGTAGGCGTCAATTTCGCTGCGCGGCATGGCCGCGCCACCGGGCACGCGCAAAGCCACCACACGGCCGTTCTTCATCAGGGCGGGGGCGCTGAACACCTTGAAGTCCACGTCAGCCATCACATCGGTGAGTTCGGTGAATTCGAGTTTCACGCGCAAATCAGGCTTGTCGGAACCGTAGCGGTGCATGGCGTCGGCATAGGCCATCACTGGGAAATCACCCAGGTCCACACCCATGGTTTTTTCAAAAACGCTCTTGATCATGCCCTGGAACATCGCACGGATGTCTTCTTCGGTCAGAAACGAGGTTTCGATATCGATCTGGGTGAATTCGGGCTGCCGGTCAGCGCGCAGGTCTTCGTCGCGAAAGCATTTGGTGATTTGGTAGTAACGGTCGTAACCGGCCACCATCAGCAACTGCTTGAACAGCTGGGGCGATTGGGGCAGCGCGAAAAACTGCCCGTCGTGCACGCGGCTGGGCACCAGGTAGTCCCGCGCGCCTTCGGGAGTGCTCTTGGTGAGCCTCGGGGTTTCAATGTCAATGAAACCATTGGCATCCAAAAACTTGCGCACCTCCATGGCCACTTTGTAGCGCAGCATCAGGTTCTTCTGCATGTACGGGCGGCGCAAATCGAGCACGCGGTGGGTCAGGCGTGTGGTCTCGCTCAGGTTGTCGTCGTCGATCTGGAACGGCGGGGTCACCGAGGCATTGAGCACATTGATCTCGTGGCACAACACCTCGATCTTGCCGCTTTTGAGGCTCTCGTTGGTGGTGCCGTCAGGTCGGGCACGAACCACACCTTTGACTTGGACACAAAATTCATTGCGCAACCCCTCAGCAGCCTTGAACATGTCAGCGCGGTCAGGGTCGCATACCACCTGCACATAGCCTTCGCGGTCGCGCAGGTCCACAAAAATCACGCCGCCGTGGTCGCGGCGACGGTTGACCCAACCGCACAAGGTCACGGTTTGACCCAACAGGGCCTCGGTCACCAGACCGCAGTATTCAGAGCGCATTGCCATGGTTGTCTTTCTATTGAGGTATCAGGCCAGCGTTTGGGGCTCGGCCGCAGGCAGGGGCGGGTTGCCTTTTGTTCCACCTGGAACAATCACGCCCATTGAAATCACATAGGTCAAGGCCTCGTCCACACTCATGGCGAGCTCGACGCATTCGCTCTTGCGCACCATCACAAAGTACCCCCCGGTCGGGTTGGGCGTGGTGGGTACAAAAACACTCACAAACTCTTTGCCATTGAGGTAGTTGGCCACGTCACCACCTGGGGTGCCGGTCAAGAATGCGATGGTCCAAACCCCTTCGCGCGGCCATTGCACCAGCAAGGCTTTTCGAAAAGCGTTGCCCTTCTCGGAAAACAAAGTGTCGGAGACCTGTTTGACACCAGAGTAAATGGAGCGCACCACCGGTATCCGATGCAACAGGGCATGCCACCAGTTCACCAGTTTGTTGCCAATGATGTTGGACGCCAGCGCGCCTATGCTCAGCAAAACCACCAATGCAAACACCACGCCCAGGCCTGGCACACGAATACCCAGCAACAACTCGGGCTGCCAAGCCGCAGGCAGCACCTGCAATGTTTGATCCAAAGTGGAAACCACCCACTCGAGCACCCACAGGGTGATGATCAAGGGCACCAGAACCAACAGACCGGCAAACAGCCAACGACGCAATGCAACCATGATGCGCGGGTCAGTGGCAAGCACAGGAGCCGCCACAAGGTGTGGCAGCCGCGGCTGTGTCTGTGTCTGTGGAGGGCGCAGATTCAGCGGGGGCAGCAGCGGCCCCAGCCCCTGCAACGCCTCCACCGCTCTTGAAATCGGTCGCGTACCAACCCGACCCCTTCAGCTGAAAACCGGCCGCAGTGATTTGCTTTCTGAACGAAGAGGCCCCGCACGCTGGGCAATCGGTCAGAGGGGCATCGGAAATTTTTTGCAAAACGTCCTTGGCGTGGCCGCAGGACTCGCATTTGTAAGCGTAGATGGGCATAACAGACCTCAGGGATTTGCGACAAAACCGCCGATTATAAAAGGTAGGCGCCCGCTGTTGGCCCCACCAAACCGGCGGGTTACCACAATGCCACGCGCACAAACACCTGCATGGCCAGCAAACCCAAAGCAAACCCCAGGCCGCCAAAGATCAAACTTTGCAACAACCGGTTGGTGCGACGCTGCTCTGCCAACAAAGCCTTCATTTCGGCGGAGTTGCCCTGGTTGCCATGACGCAAGAAATCGTGCAGCATGCGCGGCAATTCGGGCACCAGTTTGGCGTAGTGCGGGGCCTCTGCCTTGAGTTGTTCCCAAAACTTGCGCGGCCCCACCTGCTCCACCATCCATTTTTCGAGAAACGGCTTGGCGGTGCTCCACAAATCCAGGTCCGGGTCCAAATCGCGGCCCAAACCTTCAATGTTGAGCAGGGTTTTTTGCAACAACACCAGCTGGGGCTGAATTTCCACCTGAAAACGGCGCGACGTCTGAAACAAACGCATCAACACCATGCCCAGCGAGATTTCGCGCAAAGGCCGATCGAAATAGGGTTCGCAAACCGCACGAATCGCGGCCTCCAGTTCATCCACCCGTGTGTCGGTTGGCACCCACCCGCTTTCAATGTGGAGTTCGGCCACCCGTTTGTAGTCGCGGCGAAAAAAGGCCGTGAAATTCTGCGCCAGGTACTCTTTGTCGAACTGGGTGAGCGTGCCCACAATCCCGAAATCCAACGATATGTACCGACCAAAGGTGGCCGGCTCCAAACTCACCTGGATGTTGCCCGGGTGCATATCGGCGTGAAAAAAACCATCCCGAAACACCTGGGTAAAAAAGATGGTCACACCGTCACGCGCCAGCTTGGGCACATCCACCCCGGCTGCGCGCAAACGCTCCACTTGGCTGATGGGCACGCCGTTCATGCGCTCCATAACGAGCACGTCGTTGCGGCAGTGGTCCCAGTGCATTTCCGGGATCAACACCAAGTTCAAGTCCTGCATATTGCGGCGCAATTGGGCCGCATTGGAGGCTTCCCGGATCAGGTCCAACTCATCATGAAGGTACTTGTCAAACTCAGCCACCACTTCGCGTGGCTTCAAGCGTTTGCCATCGGAAGACAGTTTTTCAACCCAGCCCGCCATCATGCGCATCAGGCTCAGGTCCTTCTCGATCACCGGAAGCATGTTGGGACGCAACACCTTGACGGCCACCTCCCTGCCATCGTGCAGGGTCGCAAAATGCACTTGCGCGATGGACGCGCTGGCCACGGGCGTCAAATCAAAATCGGCAAAAATATCGTTCAGTTTGCGTCCGTAGGCGCGCTCAATGGTGGCCACGGCCACTGCGCTGGGGTAAGGGGGAACCCGGTCTTGCAAACGGGCCAATTCGTCGGCAATGTCGGGCGGCATCAGGTCACGACGGGTGGACAACACCTGCCCAAACTTCACAAATATCGGCCCCAATTGTTCCAAGGCTTCGCGCAAACGCTGCCCCCGGGGCGCAGCCAAATTGCGACCCACGGTGAGCACCCGGCGCAAACCCCGCAAACCCGGGTTGCTGAAGCCGGACAACACCAACTCGTCCAGGCCAAACCGCAAAACCACCCACACAATGAAAGCACCACGCAAAAAACGCATCACTTGTTCGCTTTCTGCAAGAAGCTACGCAAGCCTTGCGCCGCTGTTTTGACGCCCTTGACCAAGGTGTGTGCCACCGCGTCACCCAAAACACGGGACAAGTCCTCTTCCACGTCCCAGCGCACGTTGTCCACCAACCAGGCCACCTCGGCAGCCAGTTGCACATCCCCTTGAATGTCGATTTGCGGCTTGTTGCCCTGCATCATTTTTTGGGCCAAAGACACCGGCGAAGGCTCTTGAACGTTCAAACGCAGATCTGGCTCGCCGGAGCCCTCACTCCGGGCGAGCAAACCCGCCGGGGTCGCTTGCAAGTTCAATTGAAAACGCTCCCACCGCGCCTCCAGGGTTTTGCCACTCTGGCGACGCAAGCGATCCATGGCTTGCGGCTCTTGCATCAACACATGGTTGAGGCACAGGACCAAGCGGTTTTCCAGTTCTGCGCGCATCCACTCAGGCGGCGCAGGCACAGATGCCGCCAAACGCTGCAACGCATCGGCCGATGGGAATAAAAAAGGGGGCTTGCTCATAACCCCCGATTTTGACGGATAAACGCCAACTCCCGTTATTGCAGGGCTTGCACCCCAGCCACCAACCAGCCGCCCTGGCCGTTCTTGAGGCGGGTGATGTTCCAGACCTCGCGGAAGGGGTTCGGGCCGGAGGCGGCATCCTCCCGGATCATCCCGGAGAATTCGACGCTGGCCATGTATTCGTTGTTCAAGTCTTCAATGCCCAGCAACTGTGCCTCCAACATCAACACGTCGGTTTTGTTGCTTGCATCGCCCGTGTGGGTTTCGCGCACTTGCAGCTGCTCTTGAATTTGCGCAATCATGTCATCGGTCATCATGGCGCGCAAGGCGGGAATGTCGGAGCGGTCCCAAGCATCCTGAAGCCTGATGAAGTTGTCTTTTGAGGCCGCCAAAAAGCCTTGAACATCGAAATCTGCAGGCACGCCCCAACCCGAACGGGCTTGAACGGCGTGGTCTGCTGGGTTCTGGGTGTGCTCCCAGGGACGTGCCGAAGCGTCGTTCCCCACGTTTTTGGGGCTGTAGTCTTTTGGAACGCCCGCCGCATGACCGGGCGCGGCCACCTGGTACGCCAAGCCCGAACCGGGGTACACCACATTGACAGGTGCAACACCACGGCGGCGAACATACCGAACACAGGCCAACAAACCGAAGACAGCCGCCAACGCCAAAGCCACCAACAAATAACTGCTCAGCGCTTCGCCCCATCCGAGTGAAGAGGCCAGCCAGGCCAAACCCAGCCCCGCTGCCACCCCCGCCAGCAAGGTGCCCAAGGGGCGTTTGGACGCCACACCCGCTTGCCCAGCCGGAGGTGTTGTTTGGGCGGGACTGGCGGTTGGCGCTTTCGCATCACCCCGCTGCGCCACGGCAGACGACTGCTTGCCCACAGAAGCACCGCCACCCAACCGTTTGGCCCACACTTGCTGCGAAACCAAAGCAATCACACACGCCAAAATGACCGACCAAACTTTCATGTCCCACCCGATTTTTTAACCGCCGCAAACCTTCAACATTTGATGCCCACGTGCAAAGCCGTCACGCCTGCGGTCAGGTTGTGCACATCCACATGCCCAAAACCGGCGCTTTTCATAATGGCGCGCAAAGCATCCTGATCGGGGTGCATGCGTATGGACTCGGCCAAGTAGCGGTAGCTCGCCTCGTCTTTTGCCACCCACTTGCCGATTTTGGGCAAAATATTAAAACTGTACCAATCGTAAACTTTCTCGAGCGGCTTGGCCACTTTTGAGAACTCCAACACCAGCAATTTGCCGCCTGGACGCAACACTCGGTTCATTTCACGCAGGGCCTGGTCCTTGTGGGTCATGTTGCGCAAACCGAAAGCCACCGTCACGATATCGAAATAACCATCGGGAAATGGCAGTTTTTCGGCGTCGCACACCAGGGTCGGCAGTACCACACCCTTGTCAAGCAGGCGATCGCGCCCTTCTCGCAGCATGGCTTCGTTGATGTCGGTGTGCACCACCACGCCGTTGGGCGCCACACGAGGAGCAAACGCCAAATCCAGGTCACCAGTGCCGCCAGCAATGTCCAGCACCCGGTCGCCCGGGCGTGGGTTGGCCACAGCAATCGCGTACCGCTTCCAAACACGATGCAAACCTGCCGACATCAGGTCGTTCATGACGTCGTAGTTCGAGGCCACGGAATCGAACACGTTGCGCACGTGGCGCGCTTTGTCGCGCTCGTCCACAGTTTTGAAACCGAAGTGTGTTTGCGTCATGGTTGGATGTTACGCGCTGCGTGTGGGTGTTGGACCCCAGATCAAATCAATGGTGGTGGCCGCAGGCCGACGCGGCCTTTTCGGGCATGGGCGCATCCCGACTCACGCCGGCCTCGGCCAACCGGCGCTCGTAGTCGGCCCACAGTTCGGTCTGCTGCGCACCCAAAAAATACAGGTAGTCCCAACTGAAGATGCCGCTGTCGTGACCGTCAGAGAACGTGGGTTGGACCGCATAATTGCCAACCGGCTCCAGCGCAGAGATACCCACTTCGCGTTTGCCGGTTTGCAATGTTTCCTGGCCCGGGCCGTGACCTTGCACTTCGGCTGATGGGCTGAACACGCGCATCAACTCGAACGGGATGCGAAAGTGCGCGCCATCAGAAAACCCAATCTCCAAAACACGGGAGTGGGCGTGCACGGTCAAGGATTCCGGGGTGGGTGTGTTTGCTTGCAGTCCAGCCATGTGCTTCTCCAGGGGCGGTCAAAAGGGCAGCGACGCAATTGCAGCATCGCAGGCAGGCAGGCGATCTCGCAAGGCTGCGAGTCGGACGTCGTCGTTGGCACGAACGGGTGGTGCCCAAATGGGCGCGGGGAAACGGTTGTCCCAATCAAAGCGAGCCACCACATGCCAGTGCAGGTGCGGCACCAGGTTGCCCAGCGAAGCCAGGTTGACTTTGGTCGGTTGCAAGGCCCGGCGCAACACCGTTTCCACT